>JAZGHI010000111.1:0-5202 GCA_036480955.1 Candidatus Adiutricales bacterium | reverse complement strand
AGTGAGTCCAATCAGACGGCCTGGGATGAGATCGCTGAAAGAATTGATTACACCTTTGAGAGTATTGATCAGGCCTTCTCACCTCTCGCGCGCGAAACAGGATTTATTCAGGAGATGAAATCCAGGTTGGATAAAGGGCAGAAGCTTCTTTTCAAACCAAACCTGGTCAGCATCAATAATATTGACCCGTTTACCTGCGGCGAGACTCCAAGCAGCACGGCCTGCACCGAGTGGCCCTTGGTGGCCGCGGTGATGAGGTGGTTCCATGACAAGGCCGGGATCAGCTATCACCGCATGAGTATCGGTGAAGCCGCGACCACCATGTCCGGTGTGGCCTCTTTTTACAGCCGCCTTAAGAAAAAAGGTCTTCCCGTAACAACGGAGGCGGTCATCGAGGGGCGTTCCGAAGAATTTATCGGCGGATGGGGTTTTTATTTTGTGCGCAAGTACCTGGCCGAAAGGTTGGAACCCGGCGCCCCGGACGATCCGATGAAGGGTTATGAGGAATCGGTCACGGGCCATTATATCCCTCCAGGCAGGGCCGGCGGCCGTTTGCTGGTATATGACCTTAACCGCATCCGTGACGACCTGACCAAAGGCCGTGACGTCGAGGTACCCGGTGGGCAGAATTTCGATTCAATCATCCTCCACAAGGCCATAGTGGGCGGCGACCCGTCAGACCCGGAGGACATGAAAGATTACCCCGGCGCTATTTTGATAAATATGCCCCGCCTGAAGGTGCACGTTCAGGCCCTGCTCACAAACATTATCAAGAACTTAGGAATAGGCCTATACCCCATGGAAGTCTCCCGGTCGAATACCTGCCGTTGGGAATACAGCCAACCGCACACACCCATTCCGGGTATGAAGGCAGGCATCCCGCATCAAATCTGGGTGGGTGAGATCGACCCGGAAACGTGCCTGCCGAAAAGAAAGGCCGACGGCACGTATGTAGTCAAAAAGACGGCGGGTCTCACCGGCACCATGGTGGACATAGTGAAGGCGGCGGCCTCCCAGGATATTTTCATGATGCATATCGTAGACGGGATTGAGGCTATCAACCGCGACCACCAGGGCGGCGGCATGGGCATCCGCGAACCCGAAGGCCTGGTCGTGGCCGGGTTGGACCCCGTGGCCGCTGACCTTTTTTCGGCCCGGTACATCTTCAGCAACGTTGGCTTGAAACAGGCCCATGAAGCGGGTCTCGAAGACGGCCACGGCGGTTTTTTCCCGCAGGCCGTGCCCATACCCGAGGTGGAAGGCGACAGCATTGTCTCGAAACCTGGCTTTGACTGCCCTCTGTCCAGGGATATATGCTTTCAAGCGGCGGAAGAGAGAGGTCTGGGCCAGCGGTCTTATTATGTTGTCGGGGGCGATGTCACCACGGGCGATCCCCTGGTGTCCGTGGAAGGCCGTCTGGGCCGCGTCAGCAACGGGGTGTTTTCCTCCATTTATACCTCCCGGTTGTATCACGCTCTAGCCAAGATGCCGTGGGACCTGCAGAAAACGTTCTTCGCCTACCTGAAGGCCAACGATCAACTGGCCAATACCAACCTTCTGGAACAATTTCTAAACGAGTTCGACGAAGACGGGGACGGTATCGTCACCTATGAGGAAAAAGGCAGGAAAGGCATCTACACGCATGGAATGCTCTGGGGCGGCGTAATGGTCGGCCTCATGGGCACGGAAGATGAAACCGAACGGTTACGGGTTTCCTTCTCCGCGGGCGCTACAAACCTCAAAATGACGTTTCCCGAATGGAACGTGGAAAAGCATGATCAAGGTCTGGAGTGGTTCTGGGGCATGTCTGCCTGGATGGCGCTCGAAGTGGCAGGACTCGATCAGGAATTGCCGGATCCGACTCGTCCGGGTAAGATGATTGGACGCGGTAAGTGGCCCCGTATCGAACCCTTGACCAACCGCAGGATAAACATGGCCCTTTATGGCCTGGAATTCCCGGCCAGGGTTTCTTTTCCGAGTTTCTACGGTACGGTGTTGCGCTACGCGGACCGCATCCAGAATCAGGGCCGATATACGGGCCAGACCATATATCAGCCGGTTTTGGACGGGGCGGAAAATTACATCAAAGACGTAGGTGAAGGGAAAACAGAACCTCTGGATTTCACTCTATTCGTTCCTCCGGGATACGGGAACCGGAACCACGGCGTAATGCCCAACGTGGAAGAGACGGACGACCCGGCTAAAGTCCTGACCGTTGATTTCGAGGGCGGGAAGACTCACTGGCCCGATTTGAGACTTTCTGATATTCAATCAGACGCAGACACTTAAATTTGTGAAGTAGGGGCGGTTCGCGAACCGCCCCTACAGCTTGATCAGGAGAGCCAAATAATAATTTTTTAAGGAGTGAAAATTGAAAAATGCCCGATGACAACATTGTATTCGACCACGTCCATCTCATAAGTGAAGACCCGCGATCCGTGGCCGAGTGGTACGCAGACAAACTGGGAGGCAGAATCATTGGAAGCGCTGAATTTCGCGGCGCTCCGCAGGTTATGGTCGCCTTTGAAGGCGCTACGGTTATCGTCCGCGGTCAGCGGACGGGTGAGGAAGCGGACGGGAAACCGGGTCTGCAGTGGGGTACGGATCATTTCGGATTCTCGGTAAAAGGAGACTTCGACGGGTTCTGTGATGATCTCAAAAAAAACGGAGTCACCTTCACTCTCGACCCGGTTGACTTCACACCGACCGTCCGTATCGCCTTTATAGAAGCTCCCGACAACGTGAGCATCGAGCTGCTTCAACGGAAATAATAAGGCCAAGCGGCTTAGGATAAGTATTTATTAAGAGGAGGACCATCATGACTGGCTGGCCAAAAGTGATATATAAAGAGGAAGGCATGCGGGAGGGTATGCAGATCGAGGACGCCGGTATATCAGTGGATGATAAGGTGGCGCTGCTGGACGCCCTTTCAGAAACAGGCCTTAAACATATTGTGGTGGGTTCTTTTGTGAGCCCCAAATGGACTCCCCAGATGGCCAGGATTGATGAGATCGTATCAAGGTTCAAGCCCAAACCCGGTGTGACCTACACGGCCGTATTGATGAACCCGAGAGGTGTTGAAAGGGCCCGCGAATATTCTCCTCCCTTGACCATTCAGACCAGCCCCTATCCGCGCCTGTCCTGCCATCTGTGTGACGTATTCGCCCGGCGGAACACCAACCGGACCCAGAAGCAGGAAATCGAACGGTGGCCCCATATCGTGGCCCGGGCCGTGGAAAAAAATGTCAAAGAAGCCGGGATCGGCATCAGCGCGGCTTGGGGTTCTAATTTTCTCGGTGAGTTTTCCATTGAAATTCAGATGAGAATGCTCGAGGCGCAGCACCGCCGCTGGGACGAGGCCGGTGTTGGGGTGGTAAGCTGTTCCCTGGTGGATACCATGAGCTTTTCCACGCCGTACAGAGTTGAAGAGACCATAAGCCGGATCAAAGAAAGGTGGCCGGAAATTCACCACTTTGACCTGCACCTCCATAACGCCCGCAATATGGCCCTCGGTTCCGTCTACGAAGCCATGCGGATCCTGGGTCCTGAAGATACCATAGAACTTATGGGTTCCATTGGAGGAATTGGGGGATGCCCGTACTGCGGCAACGGCCGAGCCACCGGAACAGCCCCCAGCGAAGACCTGCTGCACATGCTGGAAGGCATGGGGATTGAGACCGGTGTGGACATGGACAAGCTCATTGAATGCGTCTGGATGGCGGAGGAAATTATCGGCCGGCCCCTTTTCGGGCATGTTTCCAAGGTCGGACCCAGGCCCAAAAGCCTTGAGCGGTTTTATGACCTCAACATACCGTTTGTGGAAACCATGGAGCAGGCCAGGCATTTTAAGAACGGTCCAGGGGCTTATCAAGGGGGGCTGTACCCCTATAAGGAGCCTATTGTCAGTCCTTACCGCGAAAGGATCGAACAGGGTCTGCCGCCGTATGACCCGCCGGATGGGGATTATCCGTGGGACCACTTCCCCATGCTCAAATAAGGGTTACCTGTAAGCGCGGTAATAAGCAATTAAAAGCCCACACACTGGGCGTACAATGGGCGCACCGTAATTCGGCCGGCGGAAGAAAATGTCTTCGCTGGGTACACTTGTTCCTCTATTTAGAGGGCTGGTTCCTACTCTCAAGAATAATTCTGCTATGATCTGGGAACCTCAAGCTTGTCCTGATGCCATACCATTCTTGAGGTTGGTTATTATTCCCAGGAATTGCAGGATACGTGCATGGCCAGCAACTGGTGCTCAGTCAGTCCGTGCTTATAGATATCGCGGATATAGAAAGCATCACGGAACTCTAAATAGTTGGTCTATACCGTTCTATTAAAACCGTAAGAATTAGTGGTAAGATGGGAGGGCAGAGCAAAAAATGCTCTGCCGCAATTTAATTCCTTAGCGTTTTTCAGCTCTATTTTCACGACTCAGGAGGACGCCGGCCAGGAGATCGCAGAAAAAATTAAGGAGTGGATGGATTAAAATTAAAAGCGGTGCCTGGTGATAATTTTCGCTCGCACCGCCTTTCGAGAGAGTGCCTGCTTTATAGAATCTGGTAAACTTTATACCTGACCTTGTTAGGCTCCACCTTTCCTACGCCCACGCAGACTATACTGTTTAACCAACCGTACTTTTCAGAACCGGTTTCAAAGGTTGGCCTTGTGCGGAAATAGTATTCAGATGGATCAACATCCTCACCCTTTGCGCGGCGCTCATTGATCTCAGGGGTCAGCGCCAGTATGCCTCCATAATAAACATAGATGAGCTCTCCATCATCGGTTTTAAGCGTGGCCCGTACGTCAAGTTCTGCTATGCCGTCCGGTCTAATGAGAACCCAGTCCGCTCCAAAGGGGAGCACTTCCGCCTTGATTTTCGGCCCGGTCACTGTACCGCCGGTAACCGGCACAATCATCCGCATTCCGTGAGGGGTTGCCCCAACCTGTTGAGGTTCATCCAGGTCGGCGGCCATTTCATAAAGCAGTTCTGATTTAAGCTCCAGCATTTCTGGCTCCTTATTTTAAGAGATTTTAAATTCTGGGAACAGTATACTTAATTATAGACAACTAGTCGCTGTTTTTTTAAATGATGCTGACATGATCGGACAGGCAAGGCCTGTTCCATAAAGCGGGAACGAGAGAGAAGGCAACCATGTGTTTATCTTGATCGCCTCTGGCGACCGGATGTGTGGGCGATTAGCT
>JAZGHI010000110.1:0-10656 GCA_036480955.1 Candidatus Adiutricales bacterium | reverse complement strand
CGTTAATTTTTTCGGGCTTTGCCCCTTTCAGGCGTTTAGCAGCAGAATACAATTATGGTTCTTCTCCAATTTAATTGGAGAGCAGGGTTCGAGGATTCAAGGGGTCAAGGGTCCAAGCGTTTGTTCAAGCGCTTGCTCACCAACGATTTTATCAATGATCTCAAGTAGTCTGCGGTTGTCTTCCTGCCATATCCTTCTGCGATACTTGCAAGGAATCGACACGGCCCACCTTCTGATCTGAGATGTCAGACCGTATCTTTCTTCTTTTGTAAATTTTTTTTTGCTATTCTATAAAGATCCAAACATAGTCTGTATGACTTTGGCCAAACTTTCAGATCCGTGAAATTCTTAAGCATTTCACTCGAATCCTTAGACCCTTGACCCCTTGAATCCTTATCATTTTCATCAACTCTTATGGAGATGATTCATAATTATAAACATCCTCCATATTTGGCTATTGGTTTAAAACTCTTTCTACAAATTCGGGGAGCATGATCACTTCGGTCGCCTTGTCTTTGGGCAGGTTCTGCTGAGCCTGACCGTAGCAGCCCGTGCAGATGTGAACCATGAGGTCGGTGGTGACGCCTTCGAGCATGTGTGACAACCCCTCCGGACTGAAGCAGCACTTCGGCGCGTCGATCCGGTTTACCTGCAGCCCCTCCATCTTGGCTAAAACATCGTTAGTGGAACTTAAGTCCATCGGTATGGGCGCGAACCTGCGGTGCAGTTTGTAGCACCCGGCGTAATAGTCTATCTTCCGGGTGCAGCTGATGGGTTCCAGGACCTCATTTATGGCCGCCGGATAAAAGACGATGTCCTGTTCCGGGTAATTGTATTTATAGATAGGGTAGCAGGGTGAACAAAAGATGACCAGCCGCTTTACACCCAGTTTTCTGGCCCGGTCAATGTTTTTGGTTACAAATTCCCTGGACAGCTCCCGGCATTCGGACATGGCGGCATCGTCGCGGGCGGCGATGGCCGGCCGGTAGAGATAATTACCACAGCAGGTTTCCTGGGAAAGGAAGGTGTAAGAAAAACTTTTTCGATCAAAAAGACGAGCCAGTGTGCTTATGACCTGGGGAAGTGAGGACAGAATCTGGCAACCGGTTATGATCGCGTTATCAGCGGATCGATCATAGGGCAGACTATATTTTTCAAGGATTTCGATCCGGTCAGGAAGATTTTCGCTGGTCTTACCCGTGGTGCGAATTGTTTCGACCATTTTCTGGTTAATTAAAGCATGCACTTTGCAACCTCCATTTTTGTACTCAACGCAATAATATTTGTATGGTAAATTATCTTAACTTACTGATAATTCAATATATTTAAAGAGAATTTTCAACAATCCTATAGACGTTGTCTATATCTTGAGAAATGGCTTACTCCAGCCTTTACCGGTTTATTTACAGAACGAAATATCGAGTATAATATGTCAGTTAGGATGAAAACTTTCGATCAGAATAGCCAGCTAGCCTGGATATGCCTGTTTAAATGGTGAGGGAAATCTTTATTTTCCCCTTGACTATTCTTATCATGGATGTCCCCTAATTCAAAAAAATTAACCTGTGCCACGAAAGGTGAAGGCGGGGTTTACGCCGTAACCTCTGGATCAGAATTAAATTGCGGCCGCCAGCGCACAGGAATCAGTCGGGGAGCGTTGCTCACTTTTCCCCTGCCGGGTCTTATATTGCTCTCAGCTCGCGTAAAGTTCTTTTTCGCAGCCTGGTGACCGTGGATATATCAAAGGTTTCGAAGATGGGATACAACGATACTCTGTCCTGATCCTGGACTATATATGAGAACGGGACCGATTCGCCGTTGATCAGAACCAGGTCCACTTCGGCGGGCGGTACGCCCAGGGAATCTATCAGCCGTTCGATTGATCGAGGTTCTTCGAGCCATACAGCAAAATCCCGTTTATGCCTTGTCTGGGGCAGAAAATCGTTCAACTCTTCGTAACACCGTATAGAAACAGACACTTTTTTCATGTCAAAGATATACATCCTTTTCTACGGTTTACGCTTCTGGTTTACAAAGCCAATATAAATCCGGTCAAGTTTGGGATTTCAATACCTGTTTTCAAAGGAATTCAGGAACGCTCAAAACGTACTATTTTTTGCCAATATCCATTATTTCAGTAGCGTGATGATTTCATAGTGAAATCTAAAAGTCAAACTCAAAAATTCCTGGCTCAGGACCCTTTCCCTCAACCCTCATGCTTATCCGCGAGAATCAGGGCATATACGGCACCGGGCTGGGGCCGAGTTGCGTCTCTAAAATCGCCTGGGCCATATCGATAAAATCACACAACATGGGACGGGTATCCCTGGGATCCATGATTTCTTCAATATTAAACGCCTCTGCCGTTCGGAAAGGCGAGGCCAGAGCGTCCAACCGGCGTTCGATCTCTTTCTCTTTGGCCTCGGGATCGTCCGAATCGGCTATTACCCGTTTATAGGCTGCGGATACCCCACCGGCAATGTGCATCGATCCCCAGTTTCCGGAAGGCCAGGCCACCCGTTTGAACATCCCGGAGGGACGATCATGACATTGGCCCGCGACACCGTACAATTGGCGAATAATAATGGATATCCAGGGTATTCGCGTTCGTAATGTCGCGCAAACCAACTTCGCGCCGGCCCTGAGGATCCCCAGTTTCTGCTCCTCCGGACCCACCATGAATCCTGGTTCATCCGCAAAATAGATCATGGGCAGATGAAAGGTGTCGCACAATTGCAGAAAACGGATGACCTTGGTGCCTGCGGCTGTATCCGTGGCACACCCCAAACCGGGGTTGTTGATCATCGTCCCCACCGGATAACCATTGATCCGGGCCAATCCGATGATTCGGGCGCGCCCATAATGGGGCGTAATCTCAAAAAAAGAATTTTTGTCCAGAACGGCCTCAAGGATCTCATAGGGATCGTACCCCCGGCGCTTATTCCGGGGTATAATGGAGAGGAGCTTTTCCTCCCTGCGCTTGGGATCATCACCGGTTTCCACACGAGGCGGCATCTGCCAGACATTATCAGGCAGATAGCTGAGAAACCGCTTAATCATGTCGAAAGCCTCTTCCTCGCTGTCAGCCAGATTGTCTATAACGCCGCCCTGATAGACCTGGCTTCGTTCATCACCTAGATCTTCCTTGGTAATATCGAGTCCCAAAGCAGCCTTTACCACCGGGGGACCGCCGGGAAAAAGCTGGCTGATCCCCTTGACCATCAGGTTAAAATGAGCAAGACAGGCGTCCACGGCGGGAAGCCCGGCGACAGACCCGAGAGCCGCCGATATAACCGGGGCCGTGCAAAGAAGCTTTTCTATGCCCGGTGTAACCGGGTTGGTGGGAATGTATGTCCGGCCGATCTGTTCAAAGGTCTTTACACTCCCGCCGGTGGCATCCAGAAGCCGAACGTAGGGCAATCGCCAGTCCAGCGCCATATTCTGGGCGCGGCCCCCTTTATTGCCGATGGCTGCGTCGCCGGCGCCACCCCGGACGGTGAAATCACCACCATTGAGCACCACTTTTCGCCCGTTGAGGGTACACAAACCGACCACCATATTGGACGGTCTTACATCAATGAGTTTATCGTCCTCATAAGTTGCCGCGCCGGCCAGTTGGCCGATCTCCTGAAAGGATCCCTTGTCCGTCAGCAGATCTATCCGCTCCCGGATAGTGAGTTTACCCCGTTTATGCTGGACATCGATACCGACCTGTCCCCCCATCTTTTCAGCCATTTTTTTACGACGACCTAATTCCTCAATTTCCGGTTCCCATACCATAGATAATCTCCTTGTCTTTAAGATTCTTTAAAAAAACTGTGGGTAGAGCGTATTAAATTCGATTATTTAATCTCCGAGGCCGGCTTGCCGTCACGCCTCCGAAGAGCTATTGATGGGCCCATTCTCGGCGCGCCATCAAGCCGGTTGAGTCGTTGCTATACACAGCGTCAATGTAAATTACCGATGCGATACTTAATATCTTATGGATTATCAATAAGTCAAGAAAATCGTATGCGCAAATACTTATGACGCTGAATATGGTAATTTTGAGGGTGCATACTGTAATCCGATTATCCAAAATGGTGTTAATGAGTCGATCCCATTTTAGGAGAAGGGAGACAGGATGCACGTTAAGACCTTGCTCAATCGGTTGGAAAAGCGCAAGGATTTTATTTACGAATCGGTTAAATTGCTTGAAGAAAGGTCGAGGCTTGTCCTTGCGGATCTAGGGGTAACCAAAACTCACAGCAGACCCCACGGCAGCAATGACAATCCTTACTCCGAGTTCCAGTTCAAAACATTGAAGTATTGCCCAGCGTTTCCTGAGCGATTCGGCTCTATTCAGGACGCCAGAGCCTTTGGCCCGCCTTTCTTTGACTGGAGCGTTTGTTTTACAAACGCGTGAACGGATGATTGTTTGCGGGCAAACAATTGCGTAAACAATTTGGTATAACAAAGAGCATCGTCATTCCGGCCTAGCTCTGATGACACCGGAACAGGTCCTTGCAGGGGCCTTCCGGAAGAACCCGAATCGTTTTAAAGGAAGAATGCCTAAACCTTTTGCATTGCCGGAGGCCGTCTGGATCAACAAGCCTTCGGCAAATCAAGTTGTACTCTAATTTATGACCATGAGTGTCTCATTTTCATTGACACATTCCGCATGCCTTGATCCAAGAGATTATAGAGGTCCGTAAAACTACTATATAAGTCATGAATCATTTTTTTGCCCCCGTGTAGTGACCAAATGTAGTGACCAGAAGAAAAAAGGACTCAGCCGATTTCGGCTAAGTCCCTGATTTTATTGGTGCGCCCGGCCCGATTCGAACGGGCGGCCTTTGGATTCGTAGTCCAACGCTCTATCCAGCTGAGCTACGAGCGCACATCTTTTTAAATCTTATTTGTGCCCTGGCCGGCATATCCGGCCCCTAAATTCTATTACCCCAGGCGGGCGGTTTATGTCAAGCTCTCAAGAAGACAAATTAGATTCTTGAGGTTATTTAAGATATCCGGATGGAAGACCGGTCTGGCCCGTATCTCAGCTGGGTGTCTCATCAATTGACTTTGCCGGATGCTTATATTATAACCTTATGGGTTTTGGCCTGATCATTATTAATGAAGGTGGTTTCATGTCAAATGTAGTCGTAGTAGGTACCCAATGGGGTGATGAGGGAAAAGGCAAGATCGTAGATCTTTTTGCCGAGCATGCCTCGACCGTGGTCCGTTTTCAAGGCGGTAATAACGCCGGACACACCCTGGTAGTAGACGGTGAAAAATTTATCGTGCATCTTATTCCCTCCGGTATTCTTCACGCCGGAAAGAAGTGCCTTATCGGAAACGGCGTGATCGTCGATCCCGGGGTCCTGATCTCCGAAATAGAGGGATTAAGAGCCAGGGGAATAAAAGTGAACCCGAAAAATCTGGGATTAAGCGAACGCGCCCATCTCATCATGCCCTATCACCGGGCATTGGACATGGCCAGGGAAGAAAAGAAGGGAAAGAAGAAAATCGGCACCACTGGCCGTGGCATCGGGCCCTGCTATGAAGACAAAGCCGCCCGAGTGGGTATACGGGTGGTGGATCTTCTGGACCGAAAGCTTTTCCTGTCGAAACTCAGGACCAATCTTGAGGAAAAAAATTTTTTACTGCAAAAATATTTCGGGGCCAAACCGCTTGACCGTACAAAAATTGCCAGAGCTTCACTGAAATGGACAAAATTCCTGACCCCGTACATCACCAATGTATCGCTCGAAATCGAAAAGGACGTGAAAAAAGGGAAGGCCATCCTTTTTGAAGGGGCTCAAGGAACCCACCTGGACCTGGACCACGGCACCTATCCTTATGTTACCAGTTCTAATCCAGTGGCTGGGTCAGTTTGCGCCGGGGCCGGTTTTGGACCGAAACGGCTGGACACCATAGTTGGTCTGGTTAAGGCCTATACCACGCGGGTGGGAGCCGGGCCATTCCCCACGGAATTAAGCGATGGGATCGGAACCCATCTTCGGCAATTAGGCCAGGAATACGGAGCCACGACCGGCCGGCCCAGGCGTTGCGGATGGCTTGATACAGTGGTGCTCCGGGAAAGCGTACGCCTTAACAGCCTGGATTTTATCGCTTTGACCAAACTCGATATTTTGACCGGTCTGGAAAAAGTTAAAATTTGCGTGGCTTACAAGCTGAACGGAAAGAGGATAAAGCACATCCCGGCTGATCTGGCTGCCTTTAGCAAATGCGAGCCCGTCTACGAGACCTTGCCGGGATGGAGTGAAGATATTACCGGGATTAGGCGAGAAAGGGACCTGCCGCCGGCGGTTAGGAAGTATCTGGATCGGATAACCAGACTGCTCGGTCTGCCAATCGGGATCATTTCCGTTGGTTCTGAACGCCGGGAGACCATAGTGCTCACCAATCCCTTTTAACTGGAGTTGTTTTTTTAAGAGTGCAGCCCCAAGCGGCCTTTGGATAAAAGCGCCGCTTTTTTCACTAGCGGTTGTACCAACCCTTGCCAATATTAGCAGAAATTGTCATACTTGAAGGCCTGAATACCTTGCCGGTACCTGAAAATAATATAGACAACGTCTATAGGATTGTTGAAAATTATCCTTAAATATATTGAATTATCAGTGGATTAAGATAATCATATATGCAAATATTAATGGGTTGAGTATAGGTGGGAAAATGTCTTATGACGTAATCGTGGTCGGTGCCGGGCACGCCGGTTGTGAGGCCTCACTGGCCGCGGCCCGGATGGGTTTTAAGACCCTCCTCCTGACCATAAACATTGACCACATAGCGGCCATGAGCTGCAATCCGGCTATAGGCGGCCTGGCCAAGGGCCACCTGGTGAGAGAAATAGACGCACTTGGCGGTGAAATGGCCATAAATATTGACCGGACCGGTATTCAATTCCGGCGCCTTAATACCAGGAAAGGCCCGGCGGTCAGGTCTTCCCGGGCCCAGGCTGATCGCGAACTCTACCGAAGGCGCATGACCCAGGTACTGGAAAAGCAGAATCTGCTGGATATCAAACAGGCCAAGGTAGCTCGGATTTTAGTGAGAGAAGACGCGGCCTACGGCCTGGTAACAGGCGTGGGGCAGGTCTTCGAGGGCCGGAAAATAATTATCGCTACCGGTACTTTTCTGGGCGGATTGATACACATCGGGCTGAAAAATTTTCAGGCCGGCCGTCTGGGAGATCCGGCCTCGGTCTCTCTTTCCAGATGTTTAGCCGATCTGGGCTTTCGGAGAGGCCGGCTTAAAACCGGGACGCCGCCTCGTCTGGACGGACGGACCATAGATTTTTCATCACTCGAGCCCCAATACGGGGATGATCCCCCACGGCCCTTCTCATCCATGACCAAGAAGTTGGATCAACCTCAGGTACCATGTTACTTGACCTATACCAGTCAAGAGACACATGAACTAATTAGAAGCAGTTTGGACCGGTCTCCCTTATTCAGCGGGGTTATCCAGGGTGTAGGCGCCAGGTATTGCCCCTCCATCGAGGACAAAGTCCACCGGTTCTCGGATAAGCCTCGGCATCAGATATTTTTAGAACCGGAAGGACGGGAAACCGCGGAAATTTACCCGAACGGTCTATCTACCAGCCTGCCTCTTGATATTCAGACAGCAATGCTCAAGACTATCAAGGGCCTCGAAAAGGCGGAGATAGTCAGACCCGGCTATGCCATCGAATACGACTTCTTCGATCCCACACAGCTTCTCCCGACTTTGGAGACCAAACTGGTCAAAGGGCTTTATTTCGCGGGCCAGATAAATGGAACCAGTGGATATGAGGAAGCCGCGGCCCAGGGATTATTGGCTGGTATGAACGCCGCGTTAGCCTGCCGGAACGATGAACCATTGATATTCGACCGCTCCCAAGCCTACCTGGGGGTATTAGTGGACGACCTGGTTACACTGGGTACTAGAGAGCCTTACCGGATGTTTACCTCCAGAGCCGAATACCGGTTGCTGCTGAGAGAGGATAATGCCGACTCCCGTTTGACCGAGATCGGCCGGAGTGTGGGCCTTGTATCGGATGAAGCATATAATGCGTTCCAATTGAAGTCGGCCTCGTTGGATAAGGCCAGGACCAGACTATCAGAGCAACGTTTGACTCCAAAGAAATCAACTGATGAATTTCTTACGAGCCTGGGTACCGCTCCGTTAAAAAATTCGTTTAGCCTGACCGAGCTTTTACGGAGACCGGAGATAAGCCTGAAAGACCTGGCTTCTATTGCTCCCTGGACACTTGAATTGTCTTTTCAGGAAGCGGAAGCGCTTGAGATTGAGATCAAGTATGAGGGATATTTAAAGCGGCAATCCGAACAAGTCGCCCGGTTCAAGCGGATGGAGGGTACACGCTTGCCTGACGATATGTTGTATGAGGGATTATCGGGTCTATCGACCGAAGTTCAGGAAAAACTAACTCAGATCAAGCCAATATCCTTGGGGCAGGCCGCCCGTATTTCGGGCGTTACCCCCGCGGCGATCAGTGTTTTAGAGATTCATTTAAAAAAGAGGGAAATGGGCAAATCCGCCTGACCGGCTTAAGTCTGGGATGGTTTCCGGTAAATAGAGCGAGCAGGGTTTGCGCGACGACCTTCACCTAATCAAATTTTACCAGAACCACCGTCACATTATCCTCACCACCGGCTTCTTTCGCCGCCTCCACCAGGTCATCCGCCTTTTTCTGGAGCGAGGAATCTGTTTGGTTCATTATCTGCGCGATGTCTTCATCTTCCAGCATACCGGTAAGGCCGTCTGATCCGATTAAAATCAGGTCTCCAGGTTCGAGAGAGTGGTAGACAACGTCCCCGGTTATCTCTTCCCGCACACCCAGGGCTTTAGTGAGGATATTTGAAGGGGTGGAATAAAGGGCTTCTTCCGGCGTCAGGATGCCTTGACGAACCAACTCGGCGGCCAGTGAGTGATCCTGGGTCAATTGAGTGAGTTCTCTATTCCTGAACCGGTAGACCCTAGAATCGCCAACGTTAACCGTAAGAAGAGTGTCGCCAGATCTATAGGCCGCGGCAATAGTAGTCCCCATGCCCTTGTACTGGGGAGAGGCCCTGGCCGCTTCGAGTATGGCGGTGTTGGCCTCGGTTACCACTTCTTGAAGAAACAGAATCGGATTAAAATCCGGAGGGCGTTTAAAGAGCCTTCGCCACCAGGGCGGTTTGACCATTAGCTCGGGAAGCCGTTCGGCCTGCTTACTCAGCGTTTCCACGGCTAAAGCACTGGCGACCTCGCCCGCGTTATGGCCGCCCATGCCATCGGCGACGGCAAACAGGGCCACCTCGGGGAGTGCTAGATAGGAATCTTCGTTGTTTTCTCTTACCAATCCAGGATCGGACTGAACAGCGTATTCTATACCCATTCAGAAATTACCATTTTATCCTTACTGGAAGATTTCAGCGGCCGTTTCCGAAAATAAGTAGAAAAGTTATGTAAAGGCTATAATTGTTTTACCTATAGAAAAGGTGTCACCCACCTTAAGCGGTGTCTCGCCGTTTTTTTTCTCGTTGTTTATTTTAATGGAGCCTTGCAAGGGATTAAGAAAATATTGATTTTTTTTCCGGCTGAGAGTGGCCTCAACTTTGGATACCCTGAAACCTCGTATCACCAGATCACAGAATTCGGCCTTGCCGATAGTAATCACATCCCGCTCTAAAACGAGTTCCTTCAGATTCGCCTGGCCCTTGAGCACCACTAACTTACGGGGACCGGATGTCGTCGGCGTGGCTTCGCTATCGGTTGCGGCAAATGACTGAGCCATTTTTTCAGAATCAACCATAACCGTAGCCTCCAGGTCCTCCATATCGCCCATCATTTTCTGGGCCTCGGATTTTGGAGTTTCCTGGAAAGTGAGGATGAATTTGGCAACACCGATATTGAAACCAGGTTTTAACACCTCCGGTTTACTAATCTGTTGACCGTCCAGGAAGGTGCCATTCGAACTGCCGAGATCGCTTAATATGTACTCGCCATCAGAAAACTCTATCTGGGCGTGTTTCCTTGAAATGGCTGCATTATCGATCGCAATGTCGCAATCCGGACTGCGCCCAATTACCACTTTGCCCTGGCCCAAAATAAACTTGTCAAGTTCCCTGCCACGGAGCGATAAGATCAATCTGGCCATGCCGCATCCTTTTTTTAATAGTTTTTCTTCATAGGATTCAATCAGAGAATGTACCCGGAATTTTGTTGTTTTTGATCGCAGGCAGTTCTCTGAATATACTGCCTCGGATAAATTACCAGAGGTATAAAATGTAGATATCATAAAGAGAATTGGAAAGTCAATAATTTATAATTACTTGCCTCTGTCAATAAAACCATTGGTTTAGGCTAAAACCTTCAGAGCCGTCGCGACCAGGTGTTAACGAACACTGCTTTAGGCTTGACATGAAAAGGCCTAATTATTAAACTCGCTCTGGTTTATGCGGGGATAGATCGAGCTTATATTTAAGAATCATCTCCAAAAGAGTTGATGAAAATGATAAGGATTCAAGGGGTCAAGGGTCTAAGGATTCGAGTGAAATGCTTAAGAATTTCACGGATCTGAAAGTTTGGCAAAAGTCATACGGACTATGTTTGGATCTTTATGGAATAACAAAAAAATTTCCAAAAGAAGAAAGATACGGTCTGACATCTCAG
>JAZGHI010000109.1:0-4302 GCA_036480955.1 Candidatus Adiutricales bacterium | reverse complement strand
ATTTCCGGACGGGCACTACCTAAGCGACCCTTTTCTTGACCTTTAGGGCACAGATGGGTTACCATTCTTTAGAAAATCCGGTTTCGTAAGAACTCAATCAAAGTGGAGGCATTATTAGATAACGATTCTCTAAACTTCAAGATACCAGACAGTATCTGATTAATTCTCCAAACTCATGAGGAAAAGACGTGTTCCTTAGAAATATAAAGGGGTATCTGAAATCCAAGGGTGTGACCGGCCTTTACGTCGGGCGCAGCCTGGCTACGGTTCCGCCTGGATCGGTAGTATTGTTCCCTTACGCGCCGAATGTCCTAAACTGCGGCATTACCGGCGTCCTGGCCTTTAAAGGTCCGGAGCTTGACCGTAAAGATTTGCCGCTTGATAAGCTGGACATGGTGGTTGATAAGCTGCTTCAGAATACTCATGACAATTCTTCACCGGAAGAATTAGATTTGAAAGAGCACTACGTAGGCTGGGAAAAATTTTTAGGTGAGATGCGGGGCTATGGCCGCCAACTGAAAAGCCGGGAATTTTTTTATGCAATTTTCATTGATAAAAAGCGCCAGGAACAATTATCCGGTCTGTGCCAAAAAATCGAAGGTCTCACCGAAAAGGAAGACCGCCTTTTCAGCCGTTTGGAAGGGGGGCTGGGGCCTGAAGATTTCGACACAATTTCCAGCCACCTGGAAATATTGAAAGACGTCTTCTGGTCCCTGAAGCACGAAATCTTTGAAAACCTGGCCAAGGTACGCGATCTGGGGCGTAGCGATAAGTATAAGACCAATTACCTCGCCTTTGGGATTCTCAGGGAAGTAAACCTTATTTTTAACAATCTTGACCGTCTTGAAGTGCGGGGCAGGGATTCCGCGGGAATTTCTCTACTCTTCACCCTGGAAGAACCCGCTTTCGAGGAGTTCAGGAAAAAACTGGCGGAGCAGGATCTTCTGAACGAGTATGAAGACAGGCAATCCGGGCGAATTCTGATTAACCGTTCTATCAGGGTAAGTAAGGGACAGACCGGACATAATCTGGTTTTCACCTACAAGGTCGCGGCAGAGGTTGGACGCCTGGGGGATAACATTAAGGGCTTAAGGAAACATGTTCAAGATGACCGTGTATTTCAGCATTTGATCAGGCTCCCGAATGTAAAACACAGTATCGTGGCCCATACACGCTGGGCGTCTGTCGGGGGGATCAGTGAAGCCAACTGCCATCCTCTGGATAATGACCCTGGAGGCTCCTTTGGTTTCATTCACGCCTGTTTGAACGGTGACATAGATAACTATCAGAGTCTTCGGCAGGATATTGGGCTTCCACCGTTTATACCGGACGGGGACGAAGTCACTACAGATACGAAGATAATCCCCTTACAGATTGAAAAGTATCTAAAGGCAGGCCATCCTCTGGACGAATCCTTTCGCCTGGCGGTTAACGACTTTGAAGGTTCCCACGCCATCGCCATGCACAGCGACCTCGATCCGGGAAAGATGTATCTGGCCCAAAAAGGTAGCGGGCAGGCCGTGTTCGTGGGACTGGCTGCCGACCATTATGTTCCGGCTAGTGAGATATACGGATTTGTGGAACAGACCTCGCAATTTATAAAACTCAACGGCGAGAAAGTGGTGGAGGGACTGTCCGGTAAGACTCAGGGCCAGATATTCATCCTTGATTCTACAGCGAACGGTGGGCTGGAAGGCATTAAGGCCATGTATTATGACGGCGGGCTGATCGAGCTTTCCGGGGATGACATTAAAGAGACCGAGATTACCTCCAGGGACATAGACCGCCAACATTATCCCCATTACTTTCTGAAGGAAATATCGGAATCTCCTCTGTCAGTCGAGCAGACTATCCGGGGGCGGCTGGCCATAATTAAGGAAGGGAATTCACAGCGGCCGCAAATCACGCTGGATGAATCGGTCATACCGCCTCATCTCGAATCCGCGGTGAAAGAGAAAAAGATCAGGAAGATTTTTTTCATCGGCCAAGGCACGGCCGGAATCGCGGCCGCGGGGTGCGCCGAAGTTCTAAAGTATTACCTGGATTCAGCGGATATCCAAGTGGCCGCGGTCAAGGCCTCTGAGTTGAGCGGTTTCATGCTGGACGAAATTCGCGAGGATACGCTCGTGGTGGCTATCTCGCAATCCGGAACCACGACGGATACGAATCGCGCCATCGACATGATCAAGGAGCGCGGAGCCTTTACCATGGCTATTGTCAACCGGCGGGATTCAGACCTCACCTTTAAGGTCGATGGTGTGCTTTATACAAGCAGCGGCCGGGACATCGAGATGTCCGTGGCCTCCACCAAGGCCTATTATTCCCAAATTGTGGCCGGCAGCATTCTCGGGCTGCGGCTGGTTGAGTTGACCGGGACCGCTGATCAGAGTTTCATCCTTTCGGAGATCCAACACCTTTGGCAGTTACCGGCTCAAATGAGAGAAGTGCTGGCCCATAAGGACGAAATCGGCCAATCCGCCAACAGATTCGCGGTGACGAAGAAAGATTGGGCCATCGTAGGCAGCGGCCCGAATAAGATAGCGGCGGACGAGATTCGGATAAAACTCAGTGAGCTTTGTTACAAGACTATCTCTTCGGACGTGGTCGAGGATAAGAAGCACATCGATCTTTCCTCGGAACCGCTCATTTTTGTGTGCGCCGCGGGCAACAATGAAAGCGTGATCGGGGACATAATCAAAGATACGGCTATTTTCAAGGCCCATCAGGCCGTGCCCATCGTGGTGACCACAACGGGCGAGCACCGCTTTGACAATCACGCGGACTCGGTAATCCATGTACCTGAAACGGCGCCTCGGTTTGCCCTGATTCTCAATACCCTGGCCGGACATCTCTGGGGCTATTACGCGGCCCTGGCCATTAACGAGGAGTCTCGATATCTGAACGATTTTCGCGCGGAGATCAATCAACATATCGAGGAGTCCGTCGAAAAAGGTATGGACGTTTATGAGATTCTCCTTAATGAAACTTTCCGGGAAAAAGTCGCCAATGTATATGGTCTATTCAAGGAAAAAATAAGGCAGAACCGCTACGCTACGTCCATGGCCATTCAGGCGGCCTCCGACCTGACACTCCTGCTCAAGTATCTTGCCGGGCGGCTGCCATCTTCTGATTTTGAATTCGATTTTGGAATCAGGGGAACGGCCCCCAACATGATAACCTCATTTTTTAAGAATATAGGAATGGTCATAAATGATCTGGCCAGACCTATTGACGCGATTAAACATCAGGCCAAAACCGTTACCGTGGGAACCAGCCGGATTTCTGAAGAAATCGAGGGCCTTCTTTTCGAGGCGCTAAAAAGCAACGGTTTTAACAACAGCCAGCTTTCGGCGAGTAATATCCTGGTACTGCGCCGTTTGCAGGAGGTCATCAGCGAGATTTCGGGAACTACTCTGTACCGGATAGAGGGCCTGAATATTCTGGGCGAACCCGTGGAAGAGTCGGCCATTTATCTGGAAAAGAAAGAAGGAAGCTCGGAAGGACTTGTATCCCGGGTCGAATCCGATCATCGTCTGCGGGGTACTAAACGAATCATCGTTAAGGAAGGAAACGTCTTCATCGGCAAGGGAAAGACGGACAACAGGGGCATCCTCCTCGTGCCGGTCATGTCCGCTGATGTCAATATCAATCACCTGCTGCTCTTCAACGTCCAGTTTAAAAAAGAGGTCGATGTTCAAAAGAAGGCGCAGGCCCTTGGCGGTAAATACAACGGTATTCGCAATATGACCGAAGAGATAACCCGTATCTGGGACGACGATTACCTGGATCTATTGGCCATCGAAGACCTCTTCGGGCTGTCCGCCGAAAAAATTTCCGAGCGCCTGGCCGCTATCGTCAATAGTTAATGTTGGCCGGCCTTTTAACGGACCGGCCCGGTTTTAAATAATTCACCGGATTGACTCAATCCACAAACTGCGGTCCTTAAATCCCGGCGCCCGTGACTGGTATCTGGACAAGGAACAGTCTGGGGGTTTTAAGACCCGGTTCCATTAACTTGAGGGATGGGTCATATCATCCGGTTATCCCATGTTGAGTACATGAGTGAACACGAAAATCACTTATAATCAGAGAACTCGGGAAAGGAAGGTCATTACAGTGAAAAGACAAGGCTCATCCGGAACAAGCGGAAACTTAAAAGCAAGAGATTTTTTTAAATCGTCATTAATGGCGCTTCTGGTGTTGTCCCTGTTTATTGGCTTTGGGATTTCAACCGCCCGGGCTGATACGGCCGGCATCGATCCCGAATTCGGGAAATACCTGGGCCAGGGGAAAAACACCGGC
>JAZGHI010000108.1:0-9832 GCA_036480955.1 Candidatus Adiutricales bacterium | reverse complement strand
GTGAAATAATTGCTTCTAGAAACGCTGCAATCGAGTGTATGGCTCTCACTCAGACAAGTGAGTTGGTCTGTTAGTCTTCAGCTATCCTGAAGTTCCATCCGGGCCCATAACCATAACGTTAATTCACCCTCACTAGGATTTCCCCATCGGATTATCGGCAGCCCTTTTTCATTTGTGCTCAAATCAGGTAGAAGTCAGGCTTTGATAAAGTATCCCCTCTTCCCGACACTCCATCATCTCATTTATACCGGGCTCTTCGATCTGATCAGTGTTAATAAAGGGGCAGGTTCATGACCGGTGAAACAGATTAATTCCTTTAGGTCAGCTCTTGTAGCTCTGAGTAGGAAGGGGATTTTAGCCTCATCTAAGTAAAACGCACAGCCGAGGAGCAATTCAGGATCTTTAACTATGGTGTAAATAATGACCTGTCTATTTAAAGCTGGTACTTCCGTTCGTAAAGGCCCTCATCAAAGGCCGCCCTCCGGCCTGGACAATCCTCACGGGGACAGAGCATACAGCTTTCAAATGTTTCTTCCGTAGAGAATCTGATGCCTGAGACAGTCTTGGTCGGAAGCATTAAACAACTTTCAGTAAGACGGACGCCGATGGTTTCCTGAGTATTACCAATCAGGGTGAACAATGCTATCTGCTCCGTGATGGGCCAATCTTCGAAAGAGCCTGGACTCATGACAGCTGTTTTCCCCAGACTGTGTTTTTCAATCTGGTATTTTTCTAGAGCCTGTACCGCTGAAAATAATGCCGCTTGTTTAATCGCGTCGGCCCAGAACTGATGGAGCATATCGTTTTTTTGAGCCGCCCATTCCTCCAATTCCAACCCGCAGGTGGCCACATAAGGAAAAATACGATTGGCCTCTTCAAGATTGACCCTCAAAACGCGGCTGCTGAAGGTGATACCGCCAGCCTGTATGGAGTCGTCCGATTTGGAATCGATCGGTACAACCTTGTACATGGCCTTGGGTTTACCTATCTCCAGGGCTTCCTGGGCCAGCCCCTGTAATTTATTCGCGTATTTACTTTCCTGATCTATCCGGAGCCGTTTCATCAGGGTAGTAGTATTTATCTCAAAAGTTATATTCTCAAGAAGCATCGTTTCTTTCATTTAGGTTACCTTTTTCTTTTTACAGGATTTCTTTTCCTTCAATCCTGGTCTAATTTTAGAGGGGAGTATAACATAAATTAGTTTCTCCACAACCATGTAAGAATGTGACAGTTGAAATGAATAGTCAGGCGCTCTGGATGCGGCCGGTTCTGCCGGATTATGATGAGCCTCGGCCTGGAAACATTTCTATGAAGAAATTCTTGACAAATGGACGATTGATTCCTAATGTATATCATAGGGCATAAGAATCAAACGAACCCAAAATAATTAGTATTTAATAATTATTCAGTTTTCTGCTGTCGATAGATTGTCGCCTGCGTTCGTTAAAGCTTTTCGTTGAATAATGGACAGGGGTAACTGACCTTGAACATGGGGTGAGATATGAGTATAGAAATCGTATTAGCTGATGATCATATCCTTTTCAGGGAAGGTCTTAAATCGTTATTAAAGGAAGACCCTGACCTCGTGATCGTTGGAGAAACCGGTAATGGGCGCGAAGCTGTGGAGCTTTGCCGAGACCTGTCACCGGACATTATTATCATGGACGTTACCATGCCCGAGCTGAACGGGATCGAAGCCTGCCGGAAGGTCACGCTCGAATGCCCGGAAACTAAGGTGATTGCGGTGTCAATGCATTCCAGCCGGCGATTCGTAGTTGATATGTTACGTGCTGGAGCGGTTGGATATTTGTTAAAAGACTGTGCTTTTCAGGAATTAGCCTTAGCGCTTTCCGCAGTCCGATCCGAGAAGGTATACCTCAGTCCCTCCATTGCCTCGGTAGTTGTGGAAAGAATCTCCGACTCATCCGGTGATGAGGTTAGCATGGCCTCCCAGCTCACCCCCAGGGAACGGGAGGTGCTTCAGCTCCTAGCCGAAGGAAGGCGGACCAGCGAAGTAGCCAAGCGTTTATTCCTGAGTGTAAAAACAGTCCAGACCCATCGAAGAAACATCATGGATAAGTTGGATCTCCACAGCCTGCCTGAATTGACCAGATACGCCATCAGGGAAGGTTTAATTACGGCTGACGAGTGAGACCCTGTACCATTGGGTGAACTCCTGAGAACCATCCTATGTTTTTCCCCCTCCAATCATATTTTACCTTAACCATAAATAAGACCACGTCCTATTTTCTTTAGTTGTGGGTGGGTATATTCTGTTAACCATGATCGGTTTTTTGTAACTGCAGGAGTTACACCTCATAACCCCGTTCCCCATACCCATCCTATGCCCTCCGGCCGGGATTAATAACCCCGGCCGGCCCACCATATGTAAACTTTAAGGGTGATAACAGGAATTCCTACAGCACAAGCCCAAGCATATAGCCTGATTTTTTACCATACGGATCCAATTCCCAAGGGAGGCCGTCAAAGTAGTGTGTGTCTAGTACTATAAAAAAATCGATGGCAATTTAATTTCGAGCCGAAATCAGGCCTTTGTGAAAAACAAGATAAATAATTTCAATAAGTTAAGCACTCAATCGGTGAAGCCCACCCCTCCGGCGGATCGCGGTTTTTAGGGAGTAAAATAGGGTCTGTCAGGGTGTCTAACCGAATGCCCCTTAGCGGCAAAAAGGAGAATTCCGCGTAAAAAAGTTTCAATCTAATTGTAGAAAACGAATGGGTTTGATTACTCGGAGTTTAATCCGTAGGCCTGAATCTTTGAGATAAGGGCCCGTCGGCTGATACCGAGCCGTTTTGCGGACCGGGTTCGGTTCTGATCGGTCTGGTCCAAAATGCGTTTTATCAACGTCCGTTCAGCTTGGACGGTTACTTCCTTCAGGGTGACTTTAAGGTCGTAACGATCCTCAGGGATGGCTAGTTCAATCTCCTCCCCGGATGCTGCCGCGGAAGAAAATTGTATATCGGTGACCGAAATGGTGGTCCCCTCGCACAAGACCGCCGCCTGCTCGATCACATTAATTAGTTCCCGCGCGTTTCCGGGCCAATGGTAGCTGGTTAGGGCTTCCATGACCTCAACTGATAGTTTTTTTGGGCCAAGCTTATTTTCGGCCGTGACGCCGTCAAGAAAATACCGGGCCAGCAGCAAAATATCCCCGTTCCTATTACGGAGCGGCGGCATATTGAGGCGCAATACATCAAGGCGGTAAAAAAGGTCCTGCCTGAACAGGTTTTGGCGGACCTGCTCCCGGAGATCTCTATTCGTGGCCGCTATGATACGCAGGTCCACTTTCCTGGTTGCGGATTCACCAAGCCGGCGTATCTCTCCTTCCTGAATAGCTCTCAGAATTTTCACCTGTAATCCAAGTGGAAGTTCACTGATCTCGTCTAGAAATAGGGTTCCGCCGTCTGCTTCCTCGAAGAGACCTCTTTTTTCCCAGCTCGCCCCGGAAAAGGCGCCTTTCACATGACCGAAAAACTCACTTTCCAATAAATCCGCCGGAATGGCACCGCAGTTCACGGCCACAAAAGGCTTTTTCCGGCGCGGGCTAAAGAAATGTATCGAACCGGCGGCTAGTTCCTTACCGGTCCCACTTTCCCCTGTTATCAGAACAGTTGACTTTAACCTATTGATCTTAGAAATAATTCGGTAGACTTTTTTCATAGACTCGGAGCAGCCAATGAATTTATAGAAGTCGTACTTGGCTTGTTTTTCGGCTGAATCCGTGTGAGGTTTTTCGTGTATGGCTGATTTTTTTATGGGATTTCCGTCCATGGTCCCAGATTCTAATTATTTATGAGACCAGACTTCTGGTCCGTGAGGTAAAAATGAAAGTTAATGATGTCCGCCCGCTTGCTTAATTTATCGGCTTACCTGAAGTAAAACTTTAGCTTTTTTTAAGTGTTACCGAAAACAAAGCTAGACTAAAGCTTTTTTTCCGCGAGGTAAATTGTCTGGGAGCGGAATTCAAGCTGAATAAAGAATAATATGGGACAGAAAATTAGCCGCAGGCCCAATGGTAAAATCCCTAATCGGGCTTAAACGCCCGGGGATCCTTCAGCACCTGGCTCGTGCAGCAGCCCGTAGAAGACACAGATAATGGCCGGCACGAGAAAGAGGAAGCCTCGGAGCAGGGTCATCAGGTTTTCACCATGGGCCTGATCCGAAACCGCGAAGCACCCGCATTGGAAGTCCAGGCCTCTGGCAAGGTTGTAGCCGATGGCGACCGAGAAGATAATTAAAAGCGCTGTTAAAATCATGGAGGAAGGCAGGATCCAACGGCCAAAGAGCAGGAGCAGACCAGCCGCAAGTTCCAGCCAGGGCAGGGTGAGGGCCAGGAGGTTAATAAACTGGGTGGGCAGGATCTGATAATAATAAATAATTTCAGCAAAATCCGCCGGATTCATTATTTTATCCAGACTGGCGTATATAAACAGGCCGCCTAGAAAAAGCCGGGCGGGAATAAATAAGATCGATAAGATTCGGCGGGGCACCTAAAAGTCCTCTTCCTGTTTGACAGGCATCCTTTTTTCCTGCCACTCCATTATGCCGCCGGTGTAAACACTGACGTTCAGCCAGCCGGCCTGCCGGATTTTTTGGGCCAGGGTCGAACTGTCAGGGCAGGCGCCACCCTCGCAGTAAATGATGATTGGATCGAGCTGAGAATAGTCTTTGAGTACTTGTGGGACATATTTCTCGAGTTCTTTCACCGGAAGGCTCCTGGCCTCCGGAATGTGCTCAAGAAGAAAAAAATCTTTAGGTCTGGCGTCCAGGATAAGGGCCTTTTTCAAACGAACCGCTTCAGCCATGGCCTCAAAACTGATTTCTTTGATGCCCTGGGCTTGTAGTTCTTTTCTCGTACGTTCCTCGATAGTCTTGGGCCAGTCCTGGACCAATGGCAGCGGTTGAGCCCGAAATTGATTGGAAACAAGCCCTATACACAGGGATAAGAGAACGATACCCAGGATGATTAAAGATTGTTTGGGCCAAAAATTACGCAAGTTTTTACCGGCTTTTCCTAAAACTTAAGAAATCGATTTATTGGTTATAGCAAAAGACTCCAATTGTTTGCTTTCGCAAACAATACACATCCACGCGTTTGTAAAAACAAACGCTCCAGTCATTTATGGTGGAGATGAATGCAATTAAAAAAAATGATTCTTACCTACTCCGCCATTTATGGCTAAGGCTCCACTGAATATGCCCCGCCTTTCAAGGCGGGGATATTTACTATTCCCTTTGGACGCCTCTGATTTAGATATTTTACCCCAGCAGACCTCGATTGAAAAGTTCACCGATATCCACCTCACTGCCTCGCTCAACCATTATCGGATGCTCACAACCAAGTACAACATCGGTCGCTCCCTCAGGCGTCTTGGCAAAGCAGAGGATCTCGGAGGTGTCGGCAGAGTTCAGGGTGACTGGTGAGTGCGTAGTCAACAGTATCTGGGAAGCGCTTACAGATGAGAAGGACTTAACGACCGTCTTCAAGGCCTGGGGATGGATTCCATTCTCAGGTTCTTCAACTAAACATGCCCTTGATGTTTGAGGAAGATAGGCTAACAAGGTTAAAGCGATCAGTCTGAGGGTTCCGTCGGATGCTACCCAGGATGGGGCCTTAAAACCATCCTGGTAACATAATTCCAGGTAGCAATACTTATCTTCATCTCTCTGGACGATTTTAATGTCTTGAAGGCCGGGGAGAGCTGCCTTTAGACTCTTTACCCATTCAGAAAAACGTTCGGGTGAATTATCTTTAAAACTCTTTATCACCCACGGCAGATTGGACCCGTCTGATAACAGGTTGGGCTCCTGGCCCGGAGGGCTGGCCTTCCTCATTTCGATCGGGTCAAGGGTAAACACGTTTACGCCCTTAGTCATTAATTCCTTAAACCAGATCGAGACCGGGAAACTGGCCTCATCGTCGGGGATGTTCGCCAGGGCCGATTTTTTCGATCCCAACTTGAAGGAAAGATTCCATCGCCTTGTCGTCTCGCTGTAATAATTGTCATTGCCCCCTTTGATTTTGTTAAGCACGACTTTGTTCCTTCGCCTTCCTCCGGAGGTAGTAATTGTCCGCGGTGGTTCCAGAGACCGCGGGAAGAAGGTCAGTTGGGTTGGTTCTTCCTCTTCGGGAGCCGGCATCATCAGTATGGCCTTTTCCCAAAGGATAGATAAATCCTTAGTTTCCGAATCAAGACCCACGGATATTTCGTACCGATATTTTTCAAGCAAGGGATTCGGCAACTGTTCCACTAGAGGCTCCGGGATATCTGTTTCTATGGCCAATTCGAAATAATCTCCGGTTCTCTGCCAAACAAGGTCCCGGAAATTTCTTGTTCTCCCGTAGACGGTCGCTTCCAGTCCTTCGGATAGGAATTGTCCGAAGAAGACGAGTACGTCCATAAATGCTGTTTTCCCACTGGCGTTTTCTCCCACCAGAATCTGGAATGGACCCAATTCTTGGCACAGGTATCGAAGACAGCGATAATGCAAAGCCTCTATCAGCGTGATCATCTCTCATCCCTTGATGTAAAACGGTTTACGATTCTGTTTATCATACCACAATTTATTCTATAAACACCTAACTATTGGAAGGTTATAACCCGGCTAATCGATGCGCTGATTTTATATGATGGCCGCGGACCGTGATTGAGGGAAAGACTGGAATGTGACAACCTAAATCAAAAAACGGTTTTCTGATTGGAAAAAGTATGTTAAAAATTCGATAATGTTTCAGTCAGAAAAACCAACAAATTATGAAGAGGTATACACCGGTCTGGTGGAAAGACTGGAAGAGGTGGACTTCAATCACTGTGTAACTCACTTGGGAGTTCAAAACGCGGATGCCGGTTTCAACCTCAGAATATTCGCCCGTGATTGCCTGATTGACAGGGAAGGCCTAAAGACCTCGGACGGAACACCCTTAGATTTTAAGATTCGAATTGTGGCGGCCCATTATCTTCTGCACGCTGGCCAGGGGGAAGAAACAGGACAGTGGGTTGCCTACCGGGATTTCAAGGACGGAGCTTTCTTTCACCCTTCCTTTGCCCAGACCGTTGAGCAGAGGATCGCTGAACATTTTTCGGGCCGGATGCAGGATCTGGAGAAGTCGGGGGAGGCGAAGGGCGGCCGGCAGATAGGCGGCTTGGGTGGAGACGTTTGTTTACGTTTCAGCGCCTTTCCTAAAATACCTGTGGTCTTAATTTTTTATGACGCGGACGATGATTTCCCTTCTTCGGCCCGCATTCTTTTTGACTCCTCGGCCCCCCAGTTTTTGGACATGGAATGTCTGGCTGTCCTGGGCATGATTCTGGCCGATGAGTTGGCCGGGGCAATCTAGCCGGGGACTGATAAGCTCTTGTCATAGAGATTTAACCGTATATTACGTAACTGTTTTTTATTGAATGCCATACGGAGTTTAAAGTGTCTGATCTGATCGGTCTGGTAGGAGGAACAGTCTTTTATGGCCAGGATTTTTTTAAGCATGCTGAATTGAAGGAAATAGAAACCAGGTTCGGTCAGGCCATGGTCCTGATTACAGACCGGTTGGCCTATATCCCCCGGCACGGAATCAAGGGCGCGCCTTATATACTGCCTCATCTGATAAACCATCCGGCTAATTTTTCCGGGCTAAAGGAATTGGGTGTAGCCGAGGTAATCGGTGTAAACTCTACCGGCAGCCTCCGGTTATCCCTTCGACCGGGGTCGATCATTCTGCCTGATGACTACATCTGCCTATCCGATATCCCCAGCGCGGTTGAAGATAATCCGCGCCACATCATTCCGGTTCTGAGTTCGGAAGTACGGTCCAGGCTGTTGTCTGCCGCGGACAGGGCGAAGGTCGATATAGTTACCGATGGAGTTTATTGGCAGAGTACCGGACCGCGTCTCGAAACAAAGGCGGAGATAAGGTACTTTTCTCAACACGCGGACGTCATTGGAATGACCATGGCCAGTGAAGCCGCGGTGGCCCAGGAGTTGGATTTGCCTTATGCCTCTTTATGTTCCGTGGATAACTATGCGCACGGCTTATCCTCGACTCCTCTAACTGAAGGAGAAATCGGGGCAAACGCCGCGGCAAATGCGGAAAAAATGTTTCGCGTCATCCTGTCCTATCTGGACCTCGAATAAGTTTTCTTTCTCTCGCATGATTCATAGTAAAGATTTTTGCATAGAGGAAATTTATTGACAAATTCAGATTACTCTGCCTTAATTCTAGCGACTACCGAGCCAACTTTCACAACTTTCTGGGCACTTGAAGGGGAAAAATGACTTTCACCGATTCCAAACCAGAAAATGTGGACCCGGATTCCGGGGGATCTAAGAAGGAGATTATCAGAGCCGCTGGAGTCCTTTTCGAAAAGAAAGGCCTCTATCAGACTTCTGTCGGTGAAATAGCCGAACTGGCCGGTGTGACCGTTCCGGAAGCCTATCAGTATGTACGTCGTAAGTCAGAGATAATACTCATGATAATGGAGGACTTCACCAATTGCGTTAAGGAACGTATTGCCCCGGAGATTAAGAACCTGGATGATCCGACCGAGAAAATGACCAAGGCTCTCGAGATTTTTTATACTATTGTGGATGAACACGCCGTTCAAACCTTGCTGCTGTACAGGGAATCCAATGCCCTGGACCGTAAGGGCCGGGCCTGGATCAAGTCGGCGGAGATGGAGCACGTCAAGATATTTAAAGATATTTTTGAGTACGGCATAGAGCAAGGAGTTTTCAAGCCCCACGATACGGGTTTAATGGCGTACAATACCATCATGCTGGGTCATGAATGGGCCTTGAAGAGGTGGCATCTCAAAGAACGATACAACTTACAGGAGTATATCGATAACCAGTCAAGATTCATTCTGGATGCCGTAATTTCTTGAATTTAAAACCATTTTAATCCGCACTCATTAATGGATTAATCGGACCGGTCTTCCTGCTTTTTCCTGCGTTGTATCTTTCCGGCTTTGAGGATATTGCCCTTGACATCTCACGGCGGGGCTTTATAGTTATAGGTGGATTTAAAATAACCCCTTGGAATAATATACTAGATGCCCATATATGAGTACGAATGTTATAAGTGCAATTCAGTATTTGAAGAGATAGTTTTCGGTACAGATTCTGAGGTCCGGTGTCCAAAGTGTGACTCCAAAAAAACGAAGAAGCTCATGTCCGCTACCTCTTCTTTGGACCTTAGCCGTGGCTCCGGGTCGCTGGACGTCATGCCAGCCATGAATAGTTCCAACTGCGGGCCGGGTGGATTTTCCTGAGCTTCATAACTCGGCGGCGGCGCCGCTGAATAATTTTTAAATTGTCTGGATGTAAAAAACATGGCTGTATTGGAATTTAAGCGCCAAAATGTGGTAAAGGAGATCGCCGCGGCTCTTCAGGACGAGAGTGATGAGGTAACAGAAGCAATCGTCATTGGCAAGAAAAAGAGCGGTGAGTACTTTTCATACCTCACTTCCGTAAGTAATATCCCGGAGTTGATCGGATACATAGAAGCCCTGAAAATAGATCTGGCACTAGAGATGATTTCTCTGGCGGATCGGTCTGATCCGTGAGAATTCGTTTGACCAGCGTCTAACCTTTTTAACTCTTCCTGTGTCAAAACCTCGCGGCTCGAATACCCTAAAGCAGACCATAATCCCTCCTGGAATGATTTGATGAGATTCCAATAAATTCATTTTGACCTGAATTTATCGGTAATCAATTCCAGTTTCTGTTACATGGTGTTTTTGGCGTTGCAGCTAGGACCCAACTGGGCCCAGGGAGGGGCTTCAGGCCGCGCCTGCCTGGTGGGCATCCTGACAG
>JAZGHI010000107.1:0-15056 GCA_036480955.1 Candidatus Adiutricales bacterium | reverse complement strand
AACGATAGGCAGGCCGAGTCGCTTCAGACCTATTGAGGCCGGGTCGGAATCTCTTTTAGCCAACACCACCGCTGCCTTGTGCGCTTTGATTTTTTTCGTCAGCCGCTCCCCCATCTCAGGAGGGTTGCGGTAAAGTCCCGCCCACTCGGCCCGGTCATGATCCATGATCTCCCCGATAAAGTGCAGGTCGGCCAGGAGTCCTAAAATCGAATAATTCCCGACCAGGGTTAACGAGCGGGCTTCAAAATAAGACGGCAGACGGGCCAGAAAGGGAAGAGTCAGGAGAACATCACCCAGGACGCCGCGCAGCAGGACGAGGACTTTATCTTCTTTCTCGTGCCGGTCAGCCACCTTGTTTTGACCAATCATTGGAAGTATCGTTCTGATGGGGGGCCGTCCAGATTTCTTCCGGGCCGGCGGAACGGTACGCTGCTGTGCGGATATTTAGGTTCAGTGATATAGTGATGACCGGGCCAACCTTAATCTAATCACGCTGGATTAATCTTGAGCTCTCTATTCATTGCCCCTTGGATTGACTCGTTAATCTCTTATTAGAGACCTCTGTAAAACTTCGTCCTTTGGCCCAACTCTTTGTCGCGCTCGAATTTTGAGCTGCCACTTCGGCTTCGCCTGCAGTGGCTTTAATCCTCGAAATACATTTAATAAAAGTATTCCTGCGGCTTAAATCTTCGTGCTCCTCGATTTGACCTCAAATTACTCGTTTTGCAGAGGTCTCTATTACTGATTTCGCCTTTTCAGCCGTTTTCCCGCAGGTAATGAATGAGCAGGTTAACACCGAAACCAGTCGCCCCGGCCGGGGTGTCTGGAACATCTTTTTCGGCTCGGGCCGTTCCGGCTATATCCAAATGAGCCCAGGGAGTGCCGTTGATAAACTTTTTCAAAAACAGCCCGCCAATAATAGTCCCCGCGGCTCGGCCGCCCGTATTTTTAAAATCCGCCGTATTACTTTTTATCAGATCAAAATACTCTTCAAAAAGAGGCAGTTCCCAAACCAGGTCACCGCTTTTTTCGGCCGCTTTTTCCAGCCCGTCTTTCAGGTCCTTATCGTTACTCATCAGGCCGGCCAGCTGATTCCCCAGGGCAATGCTGGCAGCGCCGGTTAAAGTGGCGATGTCGATAACGGATCGGGGCTGGTAGGTTTCGGCCAGGGTCAGGCCATCGGCCAGAATCATACGGCCCTCGGCGTCGGTACTGATTATTTCCACTGTTTGCCCGGACATGGTGGTGATTGAATCACCCGGCCGGTAGGAGACTCCGCTGGGCATGTTCTCGGCCACGGGGACGATCCCGATAATATTTGTCTTTAACTTCATTTCCGCGGCGGCTCCCATTACAGCTATAACGGCCGCGCCTCCGGCCATGTCTGTTTTCATGTTCTCCATGGAATTACCCGGTTTGAGCGACAGCCCCCCACTGTCGAAGGTAATGCCTTTTCCAACTAAGGCAATGGGTTTTTTTCTGGGTCCGGTTCCCTGGTGTTCTAGAATTATTACGCAACCGGGTGAGGCGCTTCCCTGAGCTACGGCCAGAAAGGCGCCCATTTTTCTTCTTTTGGCTTCAGCCATATTGAGAACTTTGATTTTCAATCCAGTAGACCGAGCCATCTTCCGGGCCTCCTTGGCCATGTCCTCCGGCTTAAGCAGATTTGCCGGACGATTGGTCAGGTCCCTGGCGAAACAAATGGCCTTGGCGGAGATTTCGGCGCGTCTGGCGGCCAGGGCGGCAATTCTTTTATTCGGATCATCTGAAGATATGAGAGACAACTGTTTTATGGCTTTTTCTTTTTTCTTATCCTTTGTTTTGAGTTCGCTGTATCTATATTGACCGAGCCGAAACCCGAGGGAAGCTAGCTCGATCTTGTCTTCAGCCTTATCAATACCCGGCAGTGATTGCGGGAGTAAAAGAGCTGCCTTTTCAAAATTAGAGTCCCGGACGGTTCGCGCGGCCACGGCCGAGCCTTGCCTTAGTTTCTGAGGCTTAAAATCTTCCTTTCGGCCGAGTCCGATTAAAAAAATCCGTTCAGGACCGTGTGAAACCTGCCTGAAAATAGGCAATGAGCTTAAGTAGTCACCTTTAAAATCTCCTGATTTTAACAGGGGATTAATCAGCTTTCTTAAACCTTTAAGATCGGGTCTTTGCCTCAAACCGGGCTTGTCATCGGAAAAAAGAAAGACGAATAAAGCTTCAGTATCGTATCCGGACGGGTCGGCCGTGACAATATTTACCTTCATAATTATCTTCCTTGAATAAAAGTTACCGTAAATTGATTGGGTCAGTAATTTTCGCCAAAAATAAAAAAACTGCTGTTTTCAACCGTATGCGAGTGAAAATTTATTCGACCCTAAAAAAATGTTACTTATAATACTCTAATATTTTTGCCGTATTATGGCAAGATTTTTACTCCGGTCTCACCCGAGGAAATATTAATTTCAGGGCATAATAAAAAGAAAGCGATGGTTTCTTTATTTTAATTGGTGCATGATTAAATCTTGTTATAAAATGCCAAGTATTTCTTTTTCCTTGTGTCTTCCGCTAAAAAATGCTAAAGGTTTTTTGGGTTTTGGGGATTAATATATATTTTTGAGGTTTCCCCGAACGCCACTTATTAAATTCAAATTCCCTTATTTTTAGGAGGTTTCAATGGCTAGAAAGATAATGCTATCCGAGGACCAGATTCCCCGGCAGTGGTATAACATTGCGGCAGACTTGCCCAATGGTATGCAGCCCCCTCTTCATCCAGGTACCGGACAGCCAGCCGGACCAGAAGATTTAGCGCCCATCTTCCCTATGCCCCTTATCGAGCAGGAAGTGAGCCAGGAGCGCTGGATCGATATACCTGAACCTGTGTTGGATATTTACAAAATATGGCGTCCAACTCCACTGGTAAGGGCCACGAACTTCGAGAAATTGTTGGATGCGCCGGTCAAAATTTATTTTAAAAACGAAGGTGTTTCTCCTCCGGGCAGCCATAAACCGAATACAGCGGTGGCGCAGGCTTACTATAATAAGGAATCGGGTATCGAACGTATCTGTACTGAAACCGGAGCCGGACAGTGGGGAAGCGCCCTGGCCTTCGCGTGCTCTTTTTTTGGAATCGAGTGCAAAGTCTTCATGGTCAAGATCAGTTACGAGCAGAAGCCTTATCGCCGGACCATGATGATGACTTGGGGCGCGAGTTGTGTTTCCAGTCCTACGGATACCACTGAGGCCGGCCGCAAGATCCTCGAGATCAATCCGGAATCGCCGGGTTCTTTGGGTATCGCCATCAGTGAAGCCGTAGAAGCCGCGGTTACAGCGCAGGATGTGCCCACCAGATATTCTTTGGGCAGCGTGCTTAACCATGTCCTGCTGCACCAGACCGTGGTTGGCCAGGAAGCCAAAAAACAACTCGAAATAGCCGGAGATTACCCGGATGTGATCATCGGCTGCGCGGGCGGCGGATCGAATTTTTCCGGGCTCGCTTTCCCCTTCCTGCAGGATAAGATCGCCGGGAAGGATATCCAGGTTATTGCGGCTGAACCGACTTCATGTCCTACCATGACCCGCGGGCCTTTTGCTTACGATTTTGGGGACACGGTTCAGATGACCCCTTTACTGCCTATGTACACCCTGGGACATGATTTTGTGCCGGCCCCGATACACGCCGGGGGGCTGCGATACCACGGTATGGCTCCACTGGTCAGCCAGTTGATCTTAGACGGCTTGGTCGAACCCCGTGCCTATAATAACCTTGAAACTTTTAAGGCTGGTCTGGATTTTGCCAGAACGGAAGGCCATATAAGCGCGCCCGAGACAAACCATGCCCTGGCCGCCGTGGTTGACGTCGCCCGCGAGGCTAAGGAAGAAGGCAAAGAAAAAACTATTCTGGTCAACTGGAGTGGTCATGGCCTTATTGATATGACCGCCTATGAGGCCTACCTGGACGGTCAGCTTACCGATTATGCCCTGCCCGAAGAAGAGATCAAAAGAGCGTTAAACGCCATTGAAGGATTGCCCAAACCCAAGGTATAGTAGGTTTTGTTAGACGTTAAGACCGTTTTAGACGAGCTTGAAACAAGGTGCCCTCGGTTGGGTGGACCGGTACCTTTCGATTACTGCCGGAAGGTGGCCGAAGGTCTTCCTTGTTCACGGACCCTGGTCTGTTGGGAAATGCAGTTCCCGGTGATTGAATATATGAGCCGTGTTTTAACCGAGGATGAATGGAAAATTGTCTTCAATGCAGCACCGGAATCCCGAATGGAAAAAATTTTGGATATCGCGGAACAATTTCGGGAATCGGCGCCGGATAATTCGAAATAAAAACTTCAAAAAAATGTAACGCCCGGGCCAATAAACTCGGGCGTTTTTTTTGGCCCAATTCATGGCCTCTCCAACAAGGAGGCGTTATGGATTGAAAAATGTTCTCCTTATGGTATTAAAGTAGGTGTTTGATAAGATATAGTAATATTCCACAAAACCAAGGGTAAAAAAAGAAATGAAGATTAAATCTGCATTCTGGCTGGAAAGTGACGACGGGCAAAAAATATTTAATGAAGTACATTTGAAAATTTTAGAGCGTATCGATGGCTTAGGTTCGATGCGGGCCGCGGCCCAAGACCTGAAATTAAACTACCGAGGTGCAGCCAGACGCGTCAAGACCGCTGAGGAGTTTCTTGACACAAAATTGATTGAGACATCCCGCCGAGGGAGTTCGGCGCGAGGCAGCCGGTTAACCCCGACGGCCAAGGCTCTAATCGCCAATTTTGAGAAACTTGACCAGGAAACACCCCGGTACGGGGAAGCCATGCTGGGATTGAATTTCCAGGGGCTTAAAAATTCACTCGTCCCTGTAGTGGCCGTAGTTGGACCTGCTGGGAGCGGAAAATCAGCTTTACTAAAAATGCTCGTTAAGGCCTGGACAAAACGAGGACGCCGCGTAGGCGTGATCAGAGTCCAAGATTCCTTGAAAAGGAAACCAGCCGGTGAAAAGGGGCTCTTAACAGCCGGAGCCATAGGCGTTATTTCCCACGACATGAAAAATCTCGAAATTTCAACAAGCGAAGAGGATTTGCAGCCGGAAGTCATAGCCACAAATTATATGCCTGGCGCTGATTTGGCCCTTATTGAAAGCCAAAAGCGTCTCAATCTGCCCAGTATCGACGTGTTTCGCAGGGATTTACAGAAGAGCCTTTTGACCCGCAAGCGAAAAAACATCCTGGCGGTAACCGGAGACAAGCCTCCTGCCGGAAAGAAATTACCGTATTACAAGATAGACGACATAAACGGACTGGTCGAATTGGTCGAACAGCAGGTGATAAAAAAGACGCGAGAGGCGCCGGGTCTTGAACTGACGGTCGATGGCCGGAAAGTGCCTTTGCTTCCATTTGTCCAGACTATGATTGAAAAATCCGTGTTCGGCATGGTCTCGTCACTCAAGTTCTGTGAGAACGCCGGTAACATTAACTTGACCATTAGACGATACTAACGCAACAATTTTTAATCCGGATAGCTTCGAGGCAGTACCTTCTGTCGGGGAAATGATGGCTGAAAACATGATCGGGTTCGATGAGGCCCTGGCCCTGGTTCTGGAGAATGTACCCAGGGGAGAGTCCGGGGAGGTTTCCCTGGCTGAGTCGACCGGCCGGATTTTGGCCGATGACGTAATTTCCAAGGTAGACAGCCCTTCCCTGGATGCCTCTCTTATGGATGGGTATGCCGTTTACTCCGAGGATACTGCTGAGGCCGGGCCTGAAAACCAGACCGGGTTGAAATTATCCGGGCTCGAAACAGCCGGAAGTCAACCTGGTGCAGTATTAGCTAAAGGTTCCGCCATCCGAGTCACCACCGGCGCTCCTGTGCCGATTGGCACGGATATGGTCCTGCCGGATGAAATTGTCGAGAAAAAGGGAGGCCGGATTTTCCGCCGCGCGGAATGGCCGAAAGGACGGAATATCTTGCCGCGGGGAGCGGACATACGCGCTGGTGAAACAGTCGCCTTCAAGGGGGAACGGTTGAGGCCCTCCCTTATCAATCTTCTGACCTGTGCCGGTATTCAGCGTGTACCTGTTTTTAGGCTGCCGAACGTGGCCGTGATCGCCACGGGTGACGAGGTTATCGAGCCCGGAAAGGCTCTCAAACCAGGACAACTTTACGCCAGTAATTTAGCCGGTATTATGGCCTGGTTGAAAGCTTTTGGACTGAATCGGATAATTTTTAAAATCCTGCCCGATAATAGAAAAAAAATTAAAACAGCCATCAATGAACTGATACCGGAAGCGGACGCCTTTGTGACCAGCGGCGGGGCCTGGCGGAGCGAAAGAGACCTGGTGACAGGAGTCCTTGAAGATCTAAAATGGAATGAGCTTTTTCATGGCGTTCGTTTGAGGCCGGGAAAGTCAGCCGGATTCGGGCTCTTGGAAGGACGTCCATTCTTTGTCTTGCCCGGAGGACCTGCCGCGAATGAGATCGCCTTTCTGAATTTAGCCTTGCCTGGTTTGATGAGAATGGCCGGGAGCGGTTCAGCGGTATTCCCCGAACTCAAGGTGAAGCTTGTAGAAACGGTGCGTGGTCAAAAGGACTGGACCCACGTTCTTTTCGGAAAGATTGAAATAATGGATGGGATTTTAACCGTTAAACCTTTCAAGGCTTCCAGCCGTCTTACTTCCATGGCCCGAAAAGACTCTTTTATTCTGCTTCCGGAAGGGGTGGAAGAGTTTTCTGACGGGCAGAAAATTACAATACAGATTCTATTAACAGCCGCGTTTTAATCCTTGTCATTTGAATTTCATTCATCAAGGCCGGCAGGGAATATTTTTATTTAGCCCTTGGTTCAAAGCGGATTCCCTTGGTCTTGTTCATTCAATAAAATCGGTTCAGATCTGCCCCCTTATTTTGGCCCAGACCAGGCCCAGATATTCATGGAAGGCCTTTTCGGTCTTGAAGGCGGCCTCAGCAGTAGGAAGGAAATCCTTCAACTCCCTTTTTCCGGATCTTTCGCCGGTAAGATAATCAGTCGGGGCAGGTATGGGCCGCAGGCCCTGTTTTTCAAATAGGGCCAGGCTCCGGGGCATATGTGAGGCGGAGGTGACCAGAATAACACGCTCGCTGCCTACAATCTTCTTAATGATCCTGGCTTGATCTTTCGTGTCCGTGGATGCCGATTCCATAATCAAGTCTTCCACGGCGGTTCCCAACGCGACTGCGACTTCTACCATAATCTTTGCCCCGGACAATTCGCCTGGATTTCCCCCTTCAGCGAGGATTACTTTTGTGCCAGGCAGGAGACGATGCAGCCTGAGTCCCTCGATCAGACGGGTCAGAGATGATGCGCCTAACTGGAGTGTGGCCGGCAGCCGGGGATCGTTTGTGTGTCCCGCGCCCAAAACAACTATCCACTTTACATCCGTATAGGCTTCCGTGTTACGTATGGGCTGATGTTTTGACTCCAGGGGTTGCAGGATAAGGTCTGAAACCGGTTCGCAGCTTAGTCCGGCCAGTACTACTATCCCGAGAATTATGATAACCCTGGCCAAAGTTTTCTTTGAGGTAAACAACAGCAGGATCAAACCGAACAGTAGTATCTCAATTGAAACCAGGACAGGGTAGAAGAACGGGGACATTATTTTTTTTATCCAAAACATAGCGACCTCCCGCCGGCCAGGGAACTTTGCCGCGAAATTCGGTCCAACGAAATGTGATCAATTAAATCGGATGTTTAATATCTATGGTTACAAACCGAAGTGTTTAATGATGAACCTTGCCAGACCATCAGTGTCCTCCAGGCCGAAGGCAGGCACATCCAAATCGGTTTTTGTATCACCGACCAGGGCGATGAGATTTTCGTCACCATAAAATAACGGGCTCTCATCCGTTTCAGGCCGAAAAACTTCAATTTTAGGTTTTGGCTCTCTTTTATACCCCTCGGCTAGAATGAGGTCCAATCCTTCAAAGAAGATCGCCAATTCATCCAGGGTGAAATCGTGGTCCGTATCCCTGACCAAGGCCAGTTTAGCCGGAGAGGAGATGATAGTCCTTTGGGCTCCGGCCTGTTTGTGCCGCCAACTGTCCTTACCGGGTCTGTCGATATCGAATCCGTGAATATCGTGTTTAATAGTGCCGGTATTGATCCCAAGCCGGATGAGGACGGGCAGCAACTTTTCGATAACAGTGGTTTTACCGGTATTTGACCGGCCGACAAAACAGACTACTGGAGGCAAATCGTCCTGATAACCCATCAGGATTCTCCGTCCCAGACCCACAAGACTTCACCAGTCTTTTCGAAACCGTAGCCTCCAAGGGCTCCCACCGATTCCTTAAATTCATCCGAAGAAATAACTTCCAGCAGCGTCTTCATCTTGCGGTCGTTCCAGAATTTTTCAGGAATAACCAGGTCGTATTGTTCCACGGTGACTGGAACAAAGTCCAGCCCCAGGGCGCGAGCCGCGGCAAAAATACCCATACCCACGTCGGCCCGGCCTGAGAGGATATCCGCTGCTACGGCCATATGAGTAAATTCTTCTTTGTCGTAACCGATAATTCGGTCCGGGTCCAGGTCCAGGAGCGAGAGATTGTAATCCAGAAGGATACGGGTACCCGATCCGGACTGCCGGTTAATGATTGTAACGTTGTCGCGTATCAAGTCTTCGAAAGTCTTGATTTGTTTTGGGTTTCCAGGCGGTAGAATAAAACCCTGTTCCCTGGTAACCAGGTTGACGAGCCTTAAAGGAATACCGGCCAGATATTTCCGGATATAAGAAACGTTGTATTCGCCTGTATCTGTATCCAGCAGATGGGTTCCGGCCAGATGGCTGTGGCCCCTTTTCAGGGTTAAGAGTCCACCCAGACTGCCCACATTGGCCGACGACAGGCTAACAGTTACTTCCCTCCGCCGGATGAGATCGGCCAGGATGTCAAGGGAGTTGTCGTGGCTGCCGATAGCTACGAGTGTGCCTTCAATGTCCTCGACCGGCCTGAGCAGTTCCGCTTCGATCGTTTCCTCGGTACCCACACCCTCACTGTTTTCCGGGATACGGATAATTCCGTCGGCCCTGGTTAAGGTGGTGATGGACCCGGCCCCGCGGGCTAGGGGCACAGCCACATTCCGGCCGTCAATATTTCCGATTTTTACCCTTAGAAATTCCTCCAAGCCCAATCTCGATGGAAGAGCCTGAGAAGGTGTAACCTCGATCTTTGGCCGAGCCGGCAGGCCGACTCCCAGTAACTCGGCCAGGAGAGGTTCAACAAATTGTTCAAAAGAGATGACCGCCGAGACAGGATAGCCGGGATTTCCGATTACCGGTTTGCCTTTTATCTCACCCAGGATAGTCGGTTTGCCGGGCATTATGGTCACGCCGTGGACGAGAACGTCCCCGAGTTCGGATATGGCGGTGGCCGTGTAGTCTTCACTCCCGGCCGATGACCCGGCGTTCATTAACACAATGTCACTATCCTGGTCGACGGCTTCATCGAGCGCGGCCAGGATGGTCTGGTAATCATCGGAAACGATTTCATGGACAATCGCTTCCCCACCGGCCTTTTCAACCAGGGCTTTTAGTATGACTGAATTATATTCCACTATCAGGCCCGGCTTAAGTTCTTCGATCGTTTCTTCAATGGAAATTAATTCGGAGCCTGTGGGAATTATATGCACACGAGGTCTTTTTTTAACCAGGATTTCCCGGTGGCCTGATGCGGCCACGGCGCCCAGATCATAAGGACCAAGTAGAGTATTTTGGGGAATAACCATTTCCGTGGCCACAATGTCTTCGCCGACCTTACGTACATGCTGCCAGGGGAATGCGGCCGCTTCTATCCGGACCAGGTTTTCTCCCATATCCTCTACATGCTCAATCATGATAACCGCGTTTGTACCTTCCGGCAGCAGATGGCCGGTATTGACATGGAAGGCCCGGGTCCCGATTAAAAGTTCCATCGGCCGGTCCGATGAGGCGCCGAAGGTATCTTCAGCCCTCACGGCGATTCCATCCATGGCCGAAGCATGGAAGCCGGGTGATGAAAAACGGGCAAAAACGGGACCGGCCGTGATTCTTCCCAAAGCCTGATCGATGGGGACAGTTTCACCTGAGAGCCGGGATTTGAGATCGAAATGGTCGAGTAAAATTGCTTTTGCTTCTTCCAGGCTCTTGAGATTCAGGTAAACGCGCCGTTTGAATTTTTCAGGTATGTTCATCCTATTATAAAACTCCGCCTTCCGGGTTTAAAACAGAAGGACCGTCACTTCCGAACCCTCAACCAGACCTTCCTCGTTCAGGCCGATACGTACCAGACCATCGGCTTTGACCATGGTTGAAATAAGCCCGGACTTTCCTAAAACCGGGTGGGCTGTGATCCGGCCATCGGGTTCGAGTTGAATTCTGACTCTGATGTAATCTTCCCTCCCGTGAACTGAAGGGACGTTCCTTGATAAAACAGCCGGAAGGCGGCTACCGAAGCGTGGTTTCTCCTTAATCTCACCCGAGAGCGTTTCAAGAAGGGGCCTCAGGAAAAGATCAAAGGTAATCATAGCGCTGACCGCGTGTCCCGGTAATCCCCACAGGCTTTTATTCCCCAGCTTCGACAGGATAGTCGGTTTACCGGGACTAACCGAAACGCCATGAACCAGGATTTCACTCCCGGGAAAAGAAGTAAAGGCGTCAACCGTGTAATCCCGTATGCCGACGGAGCTCCCCCCGGAAAGTATGACCGAATCCGCTTGTTCGAGCCCTTTTCCTACCGCTTGCTTAAGCTCCTCGAGGTTATCCTTGATAAGCCCCAGATAGACCGGCGTGGCGTGTACGTCCTCAACTTGCGCCCCTAATGAATAAGAGTTTATATCCCTCACCTGGCCTATCTTTGGCTTGGTTTCCGTAGGCACTATTTCATCTCCGGTGGAGATAATGGCTACCCGTGGTATTTTATAAGCACGAAGCGAATTATGACCCAGAGCGGCCAGGAGCCCCACGTCCTGCGCCCGTAGACGATGGCCCGCGGACAGCAGGGTTTGACCCTTTCTTACGTCTTCACCAACACGGATAACATTGTCATAAGGGGCCACGGCCTTAGCCAGTTCGACGGTTCTTTCATCAACCGGGCGCGCGTGTTCGACCATGACCACCGAATCCGCCCCTTTGGGAATCATACCGCCAGTCCAGACGCGCGCCGTCTGGCCCGGCCCTGTTTCGAGACCGGTCCTGGTCCCCATCTGGACTTCACCAATAACATTAAACAAGGCGGGCAGGCCCTCTGTAGCGCCGAAGGTGTCTTTGGCCCTGACGGCGAATCCGTCCATGGTGGAACGGTCGAATTGGGGTATGTCCTCACCGGAAGTTGCCGGTTCAGCCAGAACTCTGGCCCTGGCCTCGACCAGAGGGACGTCCTCCACTCCCAGAGCCTGAAAGGAACTGATGACAGCCAGTACTTCTTCGACTGTCTTTACTTTAAAAAAATGTTTCATCTTCTCTTAAATTACAAAACAAACGTCAATCGGGACTGAGATAAACGCTCCGGTAGAAATATGTCATATTTGATATATCACAGTAAAGCCGGTCTCGAAAGTGCCTTTTAAAAATAACTGATGCCTAAGGATTCGTTCTGATTTCTCTTGCAAAGGCGGGAAGTTCGGAATAGATTTATTGACCATGGATTTACTGGCGAACCTCACAAAACTCAACGAGTATCTTGACGATGGAACGTATAAGGCCCAGTTTGAGTATGGGACCGAAGAGATGCGGCTGGAAATGTTGGAGACAGCCGACGTGCTCTTTGAGGTCGCGGAAAAGGTCGAGGAGATCCTGACTGAATTGATGGTAAGGAAAGGTTTTGGCGCTTGGGGCGAACGGAAATCGGAGAAAGAGGCCGATTGAATTTTTATCTCTTAAGTTTAATTCGCCAAAGATGGCTTCTAAAATTGTAATTGCCGTTAATATCCCAGTGGTTTTCCACGGAGTCATTTTGACACGCGCTTTAAATTATATAAACACCCAGATTTTTATGTCTTCTGGTAGTTGACGGGCTTTACCCTGAATTGTTAAGCTCCTAAAAATGGCGTATCGTCTCGAAATAGCATTAAAAGCAGACTTAATAGATCCTGAAGGCGAATCTCTGAAGAAAAGGGCCAGGGAATATTTTGGGCTCATGATCGAGCAGGTTCGGGTGATCCATGTCCTGAACATCGACGCCGGATTAACGCCGGAACAATTGGAAACGGCCAGGGAGAGCATATTCACTAATCCCGTTACCCAGATTTCCTCATTTGACCCATTGGGCGGTGATTTTGATTTCGTCCTCTGGATAGGTTTTCGGCCCGGAGTTAGAGATACGGCCGGGTCCACGGCTCAGGAGGCTCTGGAAGACCTTCTCAAAACCAGGTTTTCATCCGATGAAGCGGTTTATACGTCGCGACTCTACCAAATAAAGGGTCCGGGATTGACCGGAACGGATATCGATACTATCGCCCGAGAGCTGCTGGCTAACGATATCATCCAGAATTGGCGGGTTATCTCCCGAGACGAATGGGATCCTGACACGGGGATTGGTATCATTATCCCCAAGGTTATTCTGGCCCATGAGCCCACGGTTACCGAGATCCCGATCGAGAGCGATGAGGAGCTTTTAAGAATCAGCCGTGAACGGGATCTGGCCTTAAATCCCAACGATGTCCCCACGATCCGTGAATATTTCCTGCGCGAGGACGTTCTGGCCGCGCGGGCGGAAGTATGGCAAATTGAGGCTCAAAAATCCGCTCCCACTGATGTCGAACTGGAATTCATCGCCCAGGCGCGGAGCGACCATTGCAACCACAATACATTTAACGGCATTTTTCATTACCGCGACCTGGCCACCGGCAAGAAAGAAAAGGTTGACAATCTGTTCAAGACTTGCATCGAGGCCCCGACAAAGGAATTGGCCGCGAAAAAATCCTGGGTTGCTTCGGTCTTGTGGGACAACGCCGGGGTGGGCCGGTTTGATGAAAATCATTACTACACCATCACCGGTGAGACCCATAACAGCCCATCGAACATGGAAGCTTACGGCGGGGCCATAACCGGGATAGTGGGGGTTTACCGGGATCCCATGGGAACCGGTCTGGGATCCCGCATCATAATTGGTACTTACGGTTACTGCGTGGGACCCAGGGATTACAGTGGGCCTCTGAAACCTCACTTACATCCGCGCCGATTGCTGGACGGTGTAATCGAGGGTGTCAAGGACGGCGGGAACAAGAGCGGTATTCCCACGACATTTGGCCAGGTCTTTTTTCATCCCGGCTATATGGGGAAATGCCTTATATATGTTACGGCCGTAGGTCTGATGCCGGTCCAGATCAAAGGTCTGCCTTCGGAGAAAAAGACAACCAGTCCGGGGGACTTGATTATCATGAGCGGCGGCCGGGTCGGTAAAGATGGGATTCACGGTGTAACCGCGTCCTCAGAGGAATACAGCGAAAATACTCCGGCCGGCCACGTCCAGATAGGCGATCCATACACGCAAAAAAAGATGCACGATTTCCTGCTGGAAGCACGGGACGAGGGCCTGATTGAATTCATACACGACAATGGCGGGGGCGGACTCTCGTCCTCCATCAGCGAGACGGCCAGGTATTCCAACGGGGCCGAAGTCGATCTCAGCAAGGTTCCCCTCAAGTACGAGGGATTGGACCAGTGGGAAATTTGGGTCTCCGAGTCCCAGGAAAGGATGACCATTGCCGTCAAACCGGATAATCTGGACCGGTTCATGCGGCTTTCCGCTATACACGGGGTTGAAAGCACGGTAATCGGCCAGTACACCGGCACCGGAAAGCTCCATCTCAAATACAGAGGAAAAACGTGCGCGTATGTTGATCTGGACTTGCTGGAGGCCGATTTCCCGACTTGGGAGTTTGACGCGGAATGGACTCCACCTGATCTGAGGGGCTTAACTGAACCGGTCTTGAGCCGGCCCGATGATCTTGCGGGTCTATTGAAAAACATGATGGCCCGGCCAAATATCGGCCTTAAAGAGTGGATCGTCCGGCAATACGACCACGAGGTTCAAGGAGCCAGCGTGATTAAGCCGCTTGTCGGAATTCACCGGGATACTCCATCCGACGCAGTGGTTTGTTCACCGGTGCTGGGCTCGACCCGCGGATTGGCCCTGGCCCAGGCCATAAACCCGACCTACGCTTCCATAGACGCCTATCACATGGTCTCGGCTTGCGTGGATGAAGCTGTTCGAAGGCTTCTGGCCGTGGGCGGAGACCTGGAACACATCGGCGGTGTGGATAATTTTTGCTGGCCCAATATCCAGTACGATCCAACCACTAATCCGGATGGAAAATTCAAGGCCGCCCAGTTAGTCAGGGCCAATTGGGCGCTTAAGGACGCCTGTCTGGCCTATTCCATCCCCCTGCTTTCGGGAAAAGACAGCATGTACGTGGACGGCAATCTGGCCGGGAAGTATGGTGAACGGCACAAGGTCTCCGGCTTGCCCACGCTCCAGTTTACGGCGGTCAGCGTTATAGAAGACGCGCTGAAATGCCGGACCATGGACTTTAAAGCTCCGGGGGATTTGATATACGTCCTTGGAGTAACGAAAGACGAATTGGGCGGATCAGAATTTTACGACCTGTTCGGATACCAGGGCCTGAACGTGCCTCAGACGGATTTTAAGGCTAATTTACGGCTTTACCAGGCTTTTTCCAATGCTTTTCAAGAAGGTCTGATTACCTCGGCTCGCGGTATATATCGGGGCGGGTTGGGAGTCCACCTGACTATCTGCTGCCTGGGCGGCGATCTGGGAGCCGATTTCGACCTTGACAAAATCAAGACCGATGGCCGGCTGAGACCTGAGAAGCGCCTCTTTTCAGAATCCACGGGAAGATTTATTCTTACGGTCAACCCGGAAGACCAGAGCCGGTTCGAGGAAGTTTTAAAGGGACTGCCGATTGGTATGGCCGGGAAAGTCAGAGCGGACAAGGAGCTGATTCTTACTTCCGGTGCGACGGAACTGGTTCGGACCGATATAGAAACTTTACGGGCCGCCTTTAAACTGCCGTTCGGTGAATTGATATGAATCCGCCA
>JAZGHI010000106.1:0-3822 GCA_036480955.1 Candidatus Adiutricales bacterium | reverse complement strand
ACCTAAAGTCCGATCTTCAAATTGACACCCTATCCATCATATGGATTATTCTCAAATAATCTATATAATTAGTACTTAGAGTTTCTCGATTCACGGTCTTTCCTGGGCTGTAAATCTGGAATTGATGGAAGGTTGTTTGAGCATGAAACCGGTAATCTATAGAGTTTTGGCCGAGACATAATGGGATTTTTCCTCAAATACGCGGGCGGAGATTTCAGAGACAGGTTGATAGAGGAAAAAGGAAGAATCAAGATTAAATACCTGGCATATGACTGGTCTCTAAATGATTAATGAGCTTGAAACCATGCTGAATACATCATCATTCTTGTGGAATGAGTCTGGGGATTGAATGTGACCAATTATGATTTCGACCTAGGCGTGATAGGCGGTGGGGCCGCGGGGCTGACCGTGGCCGCCGGATCGGCCCAGTTCGGGGCTAAAACTTACCTGGTGGAAGCTGAGAAGGAACTGGGCGGAGACTGCCTGCATTTTGGGTGCGTGCCGAGCAAGACCCTGATAAAGACCGCGCACGTGTATCATATGATGAAGAAGGGCCGGGAATTCGGTCTGCCGGAAACAAACCCCGGACCGGTGGATTTCCGAAAGGTAGCCCAGAGAATACAATCCGTTATCGGAACCATTCAGAAGCATGACTCAGAAGAACGGTTTTGCGGATTGGGTGTTCAGGTTGAAATCGGCCGGCCGGTTTTTGTGGACGAATACTCGGTTCTGGTCAACGGCAAGACCGTCTCGGCTAAAAACTGGGTAATTGCCACCGGGTCATCACCATCGGTTCCCCCGTTTCAAGGTCTGGAAGAAATTTCGTTCCTCACTAACAAGGAGATTTTTTCTTTGGACCATCTTCCCCGATCCATGATCATTTTTGGGGCCGGGCCGGTCGCGGTCGAGATGGCTCAGGCATTTTCCCGTCTGGGCTCGAAAGTTGACGTGGTCCAGCGCAGCGGCCAGATATTGAGCAGGGAAGATAAGGACATGGCCGATCTGGTCATGGAGGTCCTGGCCTCAGAAGGTATCACTTTTCATCTTAATTCTTCCGTATTACACGTAAACGATAAAAATGGTGAGAAGGAGGCCCTGATAAAGAGCGGTGATCAGGAGCCTTATCCATTGAAAGCTGAAAAAATCCTGGTGGCCTTGGGGCGGACCAGCAATATGGATAGTCTGGGCCTGGATAAAGCAGGCGTTGAGTTCAATTCAAAGGGTCTTCAAGTGGATAGAAGATTGCGGACGACTCAAAAACATATTTACGGGGCGGGTGATGTGACCGGAGCGTTTCAGTATACCCACGCGGCCGGTTATGAAGGAGGGATTGCGGTCAGCAACGCCATCCTGCATCTCCCCCGAAAGGCCGATTATACACTCATGCCCTGGTGCACCTTCACCGACCCCGAACTGGCCGGTATCGGTATGAACGAAAAACAGGCTCAGGCAGCCGGCCTCGAATACTCAGTCTGGACCGAAGAATTCAAGGATAACGACAGGTTCCAGGCAGAGGGAGAATCCGCCGGGAAGGTTAAGATGATTCTGAACGAGCATGAGAAATTAATCGGTGTTCAGATATTAGGACCGAGAGCGGGTGAGTTGATAAACGAGTGGGTGGCCATAATGGCTGGTAAGGTCAGACTTTCCACGTTGGCTTCGGCCGTCCATCCTTACCCGACTTTAGGGGAAATTAACAAGCGTGTGGCTGGAACATTTTTCTCGCCCAAGATTTATTCAGACAAGGTCAAAAAAGGGCTTAAATTTTTCTTTCATCTCAAGGGGAGGGCTTGCGGTTAGCTTGAGCATAGTCCGGAGACATGCCAGGGTTTTCCTCATACTCCCACGACCGGTCTGAGAAAGATTTTAACCCCCAGCATTCAGGGGAATTGAAAATGAAAAAAATAACAGCACTATCTCTACTCTCCGTGGCTTTTTTATTTTTAACCGGGTTTAATCTGGACAACGCCATTGTCCCCAAAGATAAAATTCTGTCCGGCGGCGTGCCCAAGGACGGTATCCCGGCGATCATGAATCCTAAGTTTATCGATGCGGATGACGCCCAATTTCTTAACCCGGATGATCGCGTAATCGGGGTGCGGCTGGGCGGCTTTGCCAAGGCCTATCCCATAAAAATCCTGACTATGCACGAGGTGGTCAATGACCGAATAAATGACGTTCCCATCGCGGTTACCTTCTGACCGCTGACTCAGACGGGAGTGGTCTACTCCCGAAACATTGATGGTCAGACTTACACTTTCGGAGTTTCAGGCCGGCTCTATAAAAGTAACGTGCTGTTTTATGACCACCAGACTGAAAGCCTGTGGTCCCAATTGATGCACAAGGCCATTGCCGGACCAATGGTGAATAAAAAATTGGACCGAATTTCATCCCGCCGTACGTCATGGAAGTCCTGGAGAAAAAAGCATCCACAAACCCTGGTCCTTTCCACGGATACAGGGTATATGAGGGATTATTCTCGTGATCCCTATGAGGGTTACTACCGCGTTGGGCGGATCTGGTTTCCGGTAGGCAAAGTACGCAAAGACCTTTCTCCCAAGGAGATGGTGATAGGTGTCGAGATAAACGGCCGCGCGAGGGCCTACCCGGTTTCGCTGCTCCAAAAAAGCCCGGGTATCCTCAAGGACACGCTGAACGGAACTACGGTTCTGATAGAGGTCCAGGAGGACGGCGAAATATCTAAGGTCTCGGACGGCCAGGGCAATCCGATCCACCATGTTTTCAGCTATTGGTTCGCCTGGCAGGCCTTTAACGCTGATACATCGGTTTATGGTAAATGAGGGTAAAGGAGCGTTGATATGAGATTAGCCATAATCGGTCTGGGCCGTATGGGAATGAACATGGCCAGAAGATTGATCCAGGGCGGACATGACCTAGTGGTTTATAACCGGACACGCGGCAAGGTTGATGACCTGGTTAAGGAAGGCGCGATTGGGGCCTACTCTTTGGAGGAATTGGCCGATAAGCTGTCCAGGCCGCGAGTAGCCTGGATAATGCTCCCGGCCGGACAGGCCGTTGACGACGCCATCGACAATTTGAAAGAGATTCTCTCTCCGGGTGACATAGTCATCGACGGAGGGAATACTTACTACAAAGATGATCTTCGACGAGCCGGGCTTCTGGCCGAGAAAGGCCTCAAATTCATGGACGCCGGTGTCAGTGGAGGAATATGGGGGCTCGAGATAGGATACTGTCTGATGGTTGGAGGGGAGAAAGAAACGTACGAGTTTCTCGAGCCGGCCTTAAAAACCCTGGCCCCCAAAGATGGCTGCCTTTACTGCGGTCCGACCGGCGCCGGCCATTTCGTCAAGATGGTGCATAACGGCATCGAATACGGTATGATGCAGGCCTATGCTGAAGGCTTCGAAATACTCGAGGCCTCACCTTATGCCGAGTCTTTAAACTACGAAGAGATTTCCCATCTCTGGAACCAGGGTAGTGTGGTCAGGTCCTGGCTCCTCGAGCTGGCTGAAGCCGCTTTCGCCCGAGACGGAAAGCTTACCGATATAATCGGGTACGTTGAGGATTCGGGCGAAGGGCGTTGGACTGTCCAACAGGCCGTCGAGACCGGGATATCAGCTCCGGTGATTACCCTGTCCCTGATGCGTCGTTTCAGCTCTCGCAACGATAACGCCTTTTCAGACAGGGTGCTGGCCGCGCTGCGCCGTGAATTCGGTGGTCACGACGTGGTCAAGGCTGAAAAAAAGTAAGAAGAAGCTATGGGAAAGAGTCCAGGAAGCAGCCGCATGACTGAGACAAAAGCTCAAAATGAGGCTCGAAACGAAGAGCGGATTACTCCGG
>JAZGHI010000105.1:0-8243 GCA_036480955.1 Candidatus Adiutricales bacterium | reverse complement strand
TGGCGGCCAGGTTGGTGATCAGGGCCTTATTCAAAACCATGGGGTCAAGTTCAAGGTCACTCAGACGCTACTCTACCCGGGAATTATAATCCTGCACCAGGGCCGGGTCGAATCAGGAGACTTGAAGACCGGCCAGCAATTTACCCTGAAAGTGGATGAAAGTACTCGCCGGGACACGGCCAGGAATCACACCGCCACCCATCTTCTTCACGCCGTTTTACGGAATGAACTAGGTGACCATGTCAAACAGGCCGGTTCGTTGGTATCACCGGACCGGCTTCGTTTCGACTTCACCCACTTCTCGGCCGTCCCCACGGAAACCCTTAACCAAATCGAAACGAAAGTGAACGAAAAGGTAAGGGAAAACCTGCCCGTTTCCACAACGGTCATGCCCATGGCCGAGGCCCTCGAAACAGGGGCCGTGGCCTTGTTCGAGGAAAGGTACGGTGACACCGTACGGGTGGTAAGTGTGCCTGATTTTTCCATGGAGCTCTGCGGTGGAACCCACACTGACATGACGGGGGATATCGGGCTGTTCGTGATCGTATCCGAATCCTCGGCCGCGGCCGGTGTCCGGCGGCTGGAAGCGCTGACCGGCCGGGCCGCCCTGGAATCGGTGCAGTCACAGCGTGAAATATTACGCCGCGCCTCATCAACCCTCAGGAGCCCGCTGGATGAACTTCCCGAGAGACTGGAAAAGACGCAGGCCCATCAGAAGGAGCTTGAGCGCGAAGTTGATGTCCTGAAACAGAAAATCTCAAAGGGCCGTTCAGAAGAGATCATGGATCAGGTCGAGGAAGTGGCTGGTATAAAACTTCTGGCCGCGAAAGTACGGATCGACAACCCTAAAGCTTTGCGCGAGTTGGGCGACCGTATCAAAGATAAATTGAACTCCGGTGTCATAGTTCTGGCCGCTGAGAACAAGGGCAAGGCCCTGCTTCTGACCATCGTTACCTCTGATCTGCGGGACCGTTTTCACGCTGGAGACATCATAAAAAGCCTCGCGGCGGAAGTAGGGGGATCCGGCGGCGGGAGGCCCGACATGGCCCAGGCCGGCGGTACCAAACCGGAACACATTGACCGGGCATTAATTAAGGTGAAAGAATTACTGGCTTAAGAGGAATTTTTTAAGCATGAAAGTATTAGTTATCGGAAGCGGAGGCCGGGAACACTCACTAGTCTGGAAATTGGCCCAGAGCCCACGGGTGGAAAAAATTTTCGCCGCCCCGGGAAACGCCGGCATGGCCGTCCAGGCCGAGTGCGTGGCCGTTGGAGCGGAAGACATAGAAGGCCTGGTGAAACTTGCGGATGAAAAGGCCATCGACCTGGCCGTGGTCGGTCCGGAAGCCCCCTTGACCATGGGATTGGCCGATAGATTGGCCGAAACGGGAATAATGGTCAGTGGAGCCTCCAGCAAGGCGGCTAGAATCGAGGGGAGTAAAAGCTTTGCCAAGGACCTGATGGCCAAATACGGCATACCCACCGCCGAGTACAAGGTTTTCGAGGATTATGATCAAGCCCGCGCGTATATCAGGAAAAAGGGCGGGCCCCTGGTGATGAAAGCCGACGGCTTGGCGGCGGGAAAAGGAGTGCTTCTTTGTCAGACACGGGAAGAGGCATTGGACGCCCTTGACCAGGTCATGAAAGACCGGGCTTTTGGCGCAGCCGGGGATAAAGTCATTATAGAAGAGTTTCTCGAAGGTGAAGAAGCATCTTTTTTAGTATTTACCGACGGTTACAGCATACAGCCGTTGCCCACCACTCAGGACCACAAGGCTGTTTTCGACGGTGATAAAGGGCTGAATACCGGCGGGATGGGGGCGTATTCGCCGGCCCCGGTGGTGACACCGGCCCTTCATAACGAAGTCATGGACAAAATAATGAGACCGATCGTCAAGGCCTTGGAGACCGAGGGAAGCCTTTATAAAGGAGTCTTGTACGCCGGGCTGATGATCGGGGAGAAGGGATCTCAGGTAGTCGAGTTCAATGCCCGGCACGGCGACCCGGAATGCCAACCCCTCATGATGAAGCTGAAAACCGATCTGGTGGATATCCTGGAAGCAATCGCCCAGGGCCGGTTGTCTGAAATGAAAATCGAGTGGCAGGACTCGGCCTGTCTATGCCTGGTACTGGCATCGGAAGGCTATCCGGGGAGTTATGAAAAAGGTTTGGTCATAGAAGGATTGGACGCGGCTGGTTCTAATAAGGACGTGGTCGTCTTTCACGCCGGCACCAGAGAAAAAGACGGGAAAATAGTTACCAGCGGCGGCCGCGTTCTTGGGGTTACCGCTTTGGGAAACAGTGTGGCCCAGGCCAGGGATCGAGCCTACCAGGCCGCGGAATTGATAACCTGGCCGGGAAAATATAATCGGACCGATATTGGAATGAGGGCCATCAACCGGCCGGGCGGAGGGATAAAATGAGCAGACCTCTAGTCGGAATAGTTATGGGAAGCGATTCAGACCTGCAGGCCATGAGCGGGGCGTCGGAGATATTAACGAAATTCGGCGTGCCTTTCGAGATGACCGTGGCCTCTGCCCACCGTTCACCGGACCGGTCAAGCCGGTACGCCCGGTCAGCCATCGACCGAGGTCTGAAGGTCATCATTGCCGGAGCGGGTTGGGCCGCGCATCTGGCCGGTGTCCTGGCCGCTGAAACCACTCTGCCGGTCATAGGTGTTCCCATGGACTCTTCACCCTTAAACGGTCTTGACGCCCTTATGTCAACCGTCCAAATGCCTCCCGGTATTCCCGTGGCCACCATGGCCCTGGGCCGGGGAGGGGCACAGAACGCCGGCATTCTGGCCGTTCAAATACTGGCCTTAACTGACGAAAGTCTGCAAAAAAAATTAAAAGATCATAAAGCCGAACTGGTAAAAGGCGTGGAGGAGAAGGCCGCCAGGGTCGAGAATCAGTAGAGCGGGCCATGCCTCGAATTTTGACAATCGATCCCGGGCAAACTGATTATTTCAAGATAAAACCTGTGGTGGAGGTCCTGCTTAAGGGAGGCGTGGTCGCCGGTCCGACTGAAACATTCTACGGCCTGATGGCCTCAGCCGACCAGCCGGAAGCAATTACCCGAATTTTTGAATTAAAAAGCCGGCCGTCTGAAAAGCCCCTCCTTCTTCTCCTCGACCATTCCGCCCGTATGGAAGCCTACGGGCGGGAGATCTCCCCGGAGGCAAGGGTCTTGGCTGAAAAATTCTGGCCCGGACCACTCACTCTGCTGCTGAAAGCCCGCCCCGGCCTTAACTCTCACCTGGTCGGTTCGAGGGGAATTGTCGGTGTCAGGGTAGAGGGTTTAGGTCTGATCCGGACCATAGTGAAGGCCCTGGACCGGGCCGTTACCGGGACCAGCGCCAACCTGTCCGGAGAACCCGCGGCAGGCACGGCCAAAGAAGTGGAAGATTACTTCGGGGACGAAGTGGACCTCATTTTAGACGCCGGACCCTGTCCGGGCGGGAAGGCCTCGACCGTAGTAGATACCAGCCTTTCTCCACCCCGCCTCCTGCGCGACGGCCCCGTATCCCTCGAGGCCCTCAAGGCCGTCCTGCCGGACCTTCGCTCATAATGAACCATCCCCGCCTTCTTCGAAAGGGCGTCGCCCTTAAGAAGACTCTGTTAACCTCCACCCCGGTCCTTCGCTCATGAAAAAGCCCCAGCCGCATGCCCCGCCTGAAAATCTGGTCATTTATGAAGTAAAGGGGATCCCGGAAGAGGCGCATCACCCGGACCTGGGAAGAGGATTTCTAGGATACTGGACCGAAGGAGACTACACCTTTTTCTTTTTCGGGCAAGAACCGGAAGAGCGGGTGAACCGTTTCCTGAAAGAACGGCCCTGGCTTGAACTCCGCCACGTCCACCGCATGAAATACTCAGACTGGCAGGACGGGGCCGATTTTTCGCCCATAAGCATTGGACCGTTAGTAATATCCCCGGCCTGGAGTGATTTCCAAGTCACCAACCCCGATCTATCGCACATCAGGCTCGACCCCGGTCTGGCTTTCGGCTTTGGCGGACATCCGACCACCATGGCCTGCCTGGAATTCCTGGTCCGTGTTTACAGGGAGGAAAGACCCAGCCGCGTATTGGACCTGGGCGCCGGTACGGGAGTGCTTTCTCTGGCCGCGGCCAGACTGGGGGCGGAAGAAGTGAAGGCGGTCGAGTTGAACCATATCGCTTTTGAGACCGCGCGGAAAAACGTCATTCTCAACGAGCTCGAGCCGGTTATCGAAACCGTACACGGCCCGGCTGAGCGCTGTCTGGAATTTCCAGCCGAACTAGTCTGCTCTAACCTTCATCTACCCGTTCAGGAAGCAATTCTTGAAAGCGGGGGATTTGAAAAGAGGCGCTGGGTGATCCTGTCCGGCCTGTTCCACTCGCAGGCTGAAAAAATGGAAACGGCCCTGAAATGCTCAGGATACCTGGTGTTCGACCGGATTCGAGAGGCCAGATGGTCCAGCCTCCTCATGAAGATGAATCGATGGATAACCCTTGAATATCTCGCCTTTAATTGTAGGTCTCTGTTCAGTGTCTCCTACTTCTGAAGCGTATACCCGGCTGATACCAGTTCTTTCTTAATTGGCTCTATTTTTTTGGTCTGGACCCGGATGAATACCCGGTGGCCCGGCTGCTGCCGGTGCGGGAGAGAGAATATGGCCAGGATGGCGACACCGAGCTTTTCGATAATACCGGTTATCCTTTTAAACTCCCCGATGTCCTTCTCGAGTTCGACGTTTTCCAGGGTAATTATTTCGGAGTCGCCCCCCGGTCCGAAAAGAGAGACTAAGGCGTTGAAAATCTCGGTCTCGGTGACTATCCCCACCAGCTTGCCTTTGTCCACCACCGGAAACGACCCGATACCCAGTTTGTGTCCTTTGATGATTATATCGAAATTGGAATCCTCAGGAGAGACACAGATCGGGTTTTTGGTCATGATGTCCTTGACCTTGAGCTTAAGGTACAGGTAGTTGAGTTCGTGTATGCTCAAGGTGGTTACGGCCGAGGGTGAGGCCTCGATGATATTACGGTAGGTTACGATACCGACCACCTTGCCCTTTCTGACCACCGGCAGGCGGCGGATCTTGTTGTCCTTCATAATCTTTTTGGCGTCGATGATTAATGTGTCCGGACCAACGCTAATGGGGTTTTTTGTCATCCAATGCTTGATTTTCATTGGTCAACCTCCTCAATTTACGGTCCATCCCGTGTCTTGGCCTGCCCCCGGAAATTGAAGGGCTAGGCAAGTTTACGGGATAATTTTATACTTTTTCAGCCGCCCAGGTAAGCTTTTTTAACCTCTTCGTTGGCTAAAAGCTCACCCGATTTACCCTCCATAAAAACAGCTCCGGTTTCGAGCACATAGGAATAGCAGGCTATCTTCAAGGCGGCGCGGGCGTTCTGCTCAACCAGGAGTATAGTAGTGCCCTGCCGGTTGAGTTCCTGGAGGACCCTGAATATCTCCTGAACGAAAAGCGGCGCCAGACCCAAGGACGGCTCGTCGAGGACGAGAAGTTTTGGACGGGCCATCATGGCCCGGCCAATGGATAGCATTTGCTGTTCGCCGCCGGAAAGTGTCCCGGCGATCTGTGATAAGCGTTCTTTGAGCACCGGAAACAATTCAAATATTTGTTCCTTGATGGTATTGATTCGATCCTGGTTCCGCCGTTTGAAGTATAAATATGCCCCCAGGTTGAGGTTGTCTTCGACGCTTAAAGGTGAAAAAATCTGGCGACCCTCTGGGGCGAGTGAGATGCCCAGGCCGACTATCTGACGGGGTAATGACCGCGTAATGTCCTGTCCCTGAAACAGGATCTGTCCTTCCTTGGACCTGATCAGGCCGGAGATGGATTTGAGCAGGGTAGTCTTACCGGCGCCGTTGGCTCCGATAATACTCACAATGGAACCTTCGTCCACCTTCAGTTTAACGCCTTTCAAGGCCTCAATCCCGCCGTAGAAGGCCTTCAGATTATTGACCTCAAGCACTTTCCAGCTCCACACCCAGATAGGCATTGATGACATCGGCGTTGGCCCGGACCGCTTCCGGCTTATCGTCCGCTATCTTCCGGCCGTAATCCAGCACCAGCACCTCCTCTGAGATATCCATGACCAGGTTCATGTCGTGTTCGACCAGAAGGATTGTAGTCCCCTGATCCCGGATTTTTCTGAAAAGCCGGGCCGCGGATTCGGTCTCGGTCTCGTTCAAGCCCGCCGCTGGTTCGTCCAAAAGCAGCAGTTCGGGTTCAGTAGCCAGGGCCCGGGACACCTCGAGGAGTTTTTGTTCACCCAAAGGCAGACTTCCCGCTTCCTCATGAGCCCGGTGAGAAAGCCCCACCAAATCCAGAAAATATTCCGCTTTTTCCCTGATGGCCCTTTCTTCCCGCCGTGAGCCCGGCAGTTTGAGCCCAAGGCTCAAAATCCCGCTTTTGGTACGAACATGCCGCCCAACCATGATATTTTGTAAAGCCGTCATCTCCTTGAAGAGTTCTACGGTCTGAAATGTCCTCGAGATCCCGAGAGATGCTATCTGATAGGGCTTAAGACCGGTGATGAGACGGTTCTGAAAAACGGTTTCACCTGTATCTGAAGGGAAAATACCGGAAATAAGATTGAACAGGGTGGTCTTGCCGGCCCCGTTAGGGCCGATTATGGCCTTGATAATGCCGCGGGGCACACTGAATTCGAGATCGAAAACAGCCACCAGACCGCCGAAGGCCTTACTCAGCCGGCGAACCTTTAATATGCTTTCACTCTCGGCCATACCTACCCCAGACTGGCCTTCACGCGGGGCGCGAATAGTTTGTAAACAACCTCAGGCAGGCCGAACAGCCCCTTGGGGAGAAACATGGTAATCAGGAGCAATATCAGACCATAAGCCAGGATATCAAAGTCTTCCATGAATATGAGCCATTCCGGGAGAAAGGTTATAAGAGCCGCCCCGATCAGGGCGCCCCAAATGTTGGTCATACCACCGATAATGACCATCATGAGCAGTTTTATGGAAAAGAACAGGTCGAAGACCGGCGGATTTATATACTGAACGTAGTGCGCATAAAAGCTCCCGGCGATGGAGGCCATAACCGCGCTGATGATAAAGACCTGGATCTTGAAACGTGCCGCGTTTACCCCCATGGCGCTTGCCGCCAGCTCGCTTCCGTGAATAGACATCAGAGCCCTTCCCAGACGCGAATGAATGATATTGAGGACGAACACGAGCATAATTATGGCCACGAACCATATCAAGTAGTAGTTGGAGAGCATGGAGTCGAACGAAAACCCGAATATGGACAGGTAGGGGATATCGCCAAATCCGTCCGGTCCCTTGGTCAGGGAGATCCAGCCGTTAAATATTATGTAGATTATCTCTCCAAAGGCCAGAGTGGCCATGGCCAGGTAGTGGCCGCGAAGTTTGAGAGACGGCGAACCAACCACCACGGCCAGAATGGCCGAAAGGAATACGCCTATGAACAGGGCGAGCCATGGATTCAGCCCGTATTTGACCGTCAGGATTCCTGAAGCGTAAGCCCCCAATCCATAGAAGGCGGCGTGTCCGAGTGATATCTGGCCCGCGTAGCCCATGAGTAATGAAAGGCCCATGGTGATCATGGCCGTTAGTCCCACGAAGACCATGATGTCAACGTAATGGGAAATGGCTGAAATTCGCCCGGTCAGGGGAAAAAGCAGTATAAACAAAGACAGACCAAGGATGCCGATGATGTTGTTACGGCCCATATTAAAACTTCCTCAGTTTACTCACTTCTGCGCTGCCTAAAAGTCCACTAGGCTTAATGAACAGGACTAGTAGCAAGACCCCTAGAGCGATGGCGTCCTTGAACGCGGACGATATCAGTCCTGCTCCTAAAGATTCCAGAAGCCCGAGAAGGATTCCGGCCGCTACCGCGCCGTAGAAATGGCCCAATCCCCCGAGTATGGCTGCTCCGAAACCCTTCAGGGCCAGCAGAGCCCCTCGGTCGTATTCCATCAGCGCGACTGGTGTAATAATCATGCCGGCCACCGCGCCCAGAGCCGCGGAGAGCATGAAGGAGAACATTACCATACGCTGGGTGTTTATCCCCACCAGACTGGCCGCCTCGGGATTATCCGCGCAGGCGCTCATGGCCTTGCCTATTAAGGTTCGATTGAAAAAGAAATTCAAAAGGACAACCAGTACAGCCGTAATCCCGACAATCCATAAGGTCTGAGGGACAATGGTTGCACCCAAAAAGGGTATGGGGGTCTCGCCGG
>JAZGHI010000104.1:0-6126 GCA_036480955.1 Candidatus Adiutricales bacterium | reverse complement strand
TAAGCCGCAGGAATACTTGTAGTATTTCGAGGACTAAAGCCACTGCAGGCGAAGCCGAAGTGGCAGCTCAAAATTCGAGCGCGACAAAGAGTTGGGCCAAAGGACGAAGTTTTACAGAGGTCTCAAGTATTAAATAATACTAATGTGTTGAGTTAATTAACCGGGGATCGACCAAAAGGCGATCCCTCTTTTTTTAAGGCGGCCGCGATCAATTTGGAAATATGTATAAAATATCCGAAATATCTCCCTTTTATTTCATGGGGGTGAAGCAAATATCTATCACCCGGGATTTCGTGCTACACTTGGGATCATGAAGAGTTATATGACAAAAGAGTTTGAATATAATGGTGAGGTATGTCTGAAGATAAGGGTATTTTAATCATAAACGCGCATATGTTCACTCTAGCCGGTTATGAAAGAGCGGGATTTCGGCTGGGTAACAGCTTTTCCGTGTCCGGATAGAGCAAAAAAATTTCACCCGCCACTTGTATTTCGCCCGGTTTTCTGTATTTTTTAGGCATGGTAAATCTGAAAACATCAAACAAATGTGTAGTGATTGAGGAAGGCTTGTTATGTTTGACTTTATAAAACATCAGAGAAAATCCAAGGCGCGGCAGCTTGAACTGGACGCAGATGCCCCCAAAACCGGAGACGAGGCCCCTGATTTCGAGTTGAAAGACGTAAATGGGGAGAATTCCGTTCGGCTCTCGGATTATCAAGGCCGGAAACCGGCGGCCTTGATTTTTGGCAGTTTCACCTGACCGCCTTTTGTCAAAGGGACCGTGAGTCTCCAGGATTTGTGGGCTGAATATTCCGACCGGGTGGAGTTTCTTATAATCTACATTCGGGAAGCGCATCCCAAGGACGGCTGGTGGCTGGGAAAGGGCCTGCCGGGGCTGATGTTAAAATTATCCAAGTCCAAGGCTGCCACCGATGTCTACGACCCAAAGGCGGTCGAGGAACGCCGCGCAGTGGCCAAAGATTGTGAAACAGCCCTTAAGTACGGCATTCGCACCTACGTGGATGAGATGGATGACAGAGTAAATGAGGCCTACGCGGCTTGGCCGACACGGCTGTACCTGGTGGGAGCGGACGGAAAGGTGGAATACGCCAGTGGTTTGGGGCCTTTTGGATACAAACCGAAGGAACTGGGAGAGGCCATAGAGAAGTATCTGGCACGAGAAGGAACATGACAACTGGAAGTTCAAGCGAAAGGTATTGACCGGAAAATTAAAATGGATCATCAATTTATTCAGGCTCTTGAAGAGAGGGATTTACCGTCAATTCAAGCTATCCCCAAGAGTGATCTGCATAACCACAGTGCCCTAGGGGGCCGCCTGGAATACATCGAGCGGACTTTTAGTATAAAAATTCCAAGGCCTGGCCCGGAATTCAAAAACTTTGCCGAGTTTACGGACTGGATTGACGATCACTTCGTTCCTGTTCTGGGGGTCTTGAACGGGCTTGAAACAGCCTTGGAAGCAGCTTTTTGTCAAGCCAGTGATGACGGGATAGTGCGGCTGGAAATGAGCCTTGATGCTTCATGGGTGCCTAAATTAACGGGCTCAGTCGGAGAGTTAATTTCCATTACAGATAGCATTCATGCACGGTGCGCCTTTGAAATAGATTTCCGGCCGGAATTGGGTTTTTCCAGGGACAGATCAGTTGAACAACTAATAGAACAATTCGAGCCTTTTTTGGATTTTGATTATCTCAAATCCATAGATCTCTATAAAAACGAATTCGCGCAACCTATCGGGAATCTCAAGCCGCTCTTTAGAATGGCCAAAGAGAAGGGTTTGGTGCTTAAGGCGCACGTCGGTGAATACGGTGACGCCGATTCCATCAGGGAAGCGGTGGAGGAACTGGAACTGGACCAGGTTCAGCACGGTATTTCAGCCGCGGACTCCCCTGAGGTCATGAAATGGCTGTCAGACAACCGCATCCAATTGAACATATGCCCCACCAGTAACGTGATGCTCTGCCGGACTGAAAACATGAAAACCCATCCCATAAAAATCCTCCATGACCACGGAGTAAAAGTAACCGTGAATACGGATGACGTGATCGTTTTCAATCAGGGAGTATCCGAGGAATTCCTGAATTTGTATGACGCCGGTCTGTTCACTGCCATTGAACTGAACGAAATACGGTTAAACGGACTCTGATTTTCCAAACTCCTGTACCCCCCAAATATTATCCTCTAGAATTATACTGGTCATGCTCGGATTGAAACCGGTAATACTCCCTGTCAAGTTGAATCATAATAGCAATCCCGCGAATGAAGTCTTGGAGTTATATGTGTCTGAAATAGTGAGTGAATACATATTCCTTGCCATAGGAATCTGTTTTTATTATGATTTTCAGAAGGCCTTCGATTTTATGGTTCGATCAGATAAAGTGGAAGATGAAATAGCTTGAGTTTAGGTAAGCATTCAGGGTAAATCTATATATCCTAATTTCGTCTTAAGAGTATAAACTATGAGAGGCCCAGTAGTGTTTGATATAAAAACGACTATATTGAAGATAATAGGCGTTCTACGTTATCGGGAATAATAATGAAGAAAAGAATATTTATAGCCATATGTACAGTCATCCTGATTTTTCTCCTGGGCGGCACCTATATAATTATCTCGAATGAGGTTGCCTCATCAAAACTGGATAATCTGATCGAACTCCATCAGGTTGAAATGTTGAGGCACAAATTATTGTTCCATATCGATAAAGTACAATCTGATCTCTCCCTCATTAACACGTCGCATGCCGTCAGTGAGGATACGGCGGTGGCCAATGCCAAAGACTTGAGAAATAAATCGAACAAGTGCTTAGAGTGTCATCACCAAGAGGACGTTAAGGACAGGCTCGATTATCTGAATGAAGAAATCGACTCATATGGAGAATCCTTAAAAACATTTTTAGCCGTAAGGGCTGGCGGTGCGAACGCGGAAAAAGAATTCGATGTTGCCTTCCATAAGCTGAATGACCTGTCGGACCTGGTTAACGATATGGTGCACATGGCCAGCACCAGCCTTTACGCTGAGACTGAATCCTCACTCAGGCATATCTTTTATTTTAAAATCATACTCTATGCTCTGGTAATCATAACCCCTTTCTTTGTGGCCGGTTTGGGTTTTATTTTCATAAGAAATATTACAAAACCGGTTGAAGCGCTTTTAAAGGCGACGCGGAAGTTAAAGGTCGGGGATCTGGATTACAAGATGGACGATTTAAAAGATGAGTTTGGGGAGGTGGCCGGTTCCTTTAACGAGATGTCGGCTTCTCTCAATGAGATGATGTACAGAATCGAGGAAAGTCAGAAGCGTTATAGAATCCTATTTGAAAGCGCCGGAGATGGTATTTTCATTCTTGAAACGGAGGAGGGTAAGGCAGGTGACATCCTATCCGCGAATCAGGCGGCCGCGGACATGCATGGATATACGATCGATGAAATTTTAGAACTCAATATAGGAGATTTAGACTCTCCTGGGGCTCCTTCTCAAATACCGGAACGGATGCGGCGCATTATGGCCGGCGAGTGGATTAAGGCGGAAAATGATCACCTTAAAAAGGATGGTACTGTTTTCCCGGTTGAGATTAGCGCAGGTCTACTGGAGTTTGAGAATCATAAGTACATTCTCGTTTTCGATAGGGATATCACCGCACGGAAACAGGCCGATCGGGCCATCCAGGAGCTTGAGAATAAGAAGATTTTGGAGGAAGAACTCCGTAAGGAACGCAATCAGCTCCAATTGATTCTAGACTCTCTGCCCGATGGCATAATCGTTGTTGACGGGGATAATAATCTGGAATTGGCCAATACCCGGTTTGAAGAAATGATCGGGTTGGACCCGCGATCTTTGGTTAAAGACGGAGAATTCCGTGATCATTTTCGTGTCAGAACAGAATGGGTAGATGAACCGGTGTCCGATAGCCCTATCTCGCAAGTGAGAAAGACAGGAGAGCCTGTCCAGTTCATTCATTTAAAGTCCGCGAATGGGGCCGATGAAGAGTATTTTCGGATCATCATCACTCCCTTTTTCGATAAGGAGAGAAACTTAAGACGCATCGTCGAGACAGTCCGGCCCATTACCGAAATAATCCAACAGAGGCGTCTGATCGATGAGAGTGAAGACCGTTTCCGCCGCTTTATAGAAAACGCCAGAGACATGATAACCATTAAAGACGTACAAGGCCGTTATCAGGTTATCAATAAATCGGCTGCCTCTCTGTTCGGCCTAACTCCGATGGATTACATAGGTAGGACGGATAATGAGATTTTACCAAAGGAATTAGCGGATATTCTGACCCGAAAAGACCAAGAAGTGCTGGAAAGGAAGGAGTATTTGGAGGATAAGGCCACCTTGAACGTTGGAGGCCGGATACGCTACCTAGATATAGTTCACTTTCCACTATTCGATTACAAAGGTGACCTTACCGGGATATGCTCCATCAGCCGAGATGCGACTGAGGAGTACCAATTGCAGAAAATGCTCATAGAGTCAGAGAAAATGGCGGCTGTCGGTAAATTGGCCGCCAGCGTAGCGCATGAGATAAACAATCCCTTAACGGGTATCCTTTCCTTTGCCGAAGAATTGAAAATGGATACCATGGAAAAGGATAAAAACAATCCTATCATCCACGATTACGATACCATTATTCGGGAAGCCGTCCGATGCCGTGAGATCGTTTTAAGATTATTAGACTACGCCCGGGTCGAACAGTCCCGGCGTCAGTCAATGAACATCAATACGGCTATTGAGCACAGTATAAGGCTTGTCAGCAAGCAGGTGCTTTTTCAAGATGTGGAATTTGATATTGATCTGGCCGACGATCTGCCTGAAGTCTCTTGTGATCCCATGCAGATGCAGCAAGTCTTTCTTAACCTGATCATCAATGCTGGAGAGGCCATAAACGGTGCGGGTAAAATCAGTCTTTCCAGCCGGTTGTCTGATGACGGACGATTCGTGGAAGGTCAGGTAACCGACAGCGGTCCCGGCGTGTCACCGGATGTCGTCGATAGGATTTTTGAACCATTCTTCTCGACTAAAGGTTCTAAAGGGACCGGGCAGGGATTAAGTATCGTCAAAGCCATAATCGATCAGCAGGGTGGATCCATCGAAGTTAACAGCCATATCGAGCAAGGAGCCTCGTTCAAGGTTTCGGTTCCAGTGCCCCGGCCTTGAAGATCAAAAACGGAAATAAGTTTAACGATTTTCAAGGCTCAGTTGAATAAAATCCGCCTCGTTTTACGTTTTACCAAAACTAACCCAGGCATCATTTTTTTAACGGACGCCTTCCTCATACCGCGCCTAGGAATTTTAATACCTCGCTCAGAGAAGGCAGGATAGCATGGCCTAATTTCCTTATCTCATCCGAGGGTTCTTTCAAATCAGGTATCTGAATAACCTGCATCCCGGCCCTGAGGGCTGATAGAACCCCATTATCTGAATCTTCCAGAGCCAAACAGCACCCTGGTTCTTCACCCAGATACTTGCTAACTCTCAAATAGATCTCAGGATCGGGTTTGCTTTTCTCAACCTGGTCTCCCCCAATGATTTTTTCAAAATAATGTCGTACCCCGACCTTATTAAGTTTATGAACGGCTGTCTCATATTTCGTGGATGTGGCCAACCCTATTTTCAGGCCAGTTCTTTCAAAATGGTCCAGTAAATCTTTTGCCCCGGGCTTCAGGGGAACCGGGCTGTCCTTCAAGGCCTGCTGATAATTTTCCGACCATACCTCACGGATTTCTTCATAAGGAAATGCCTGACCGTATCCTTCCGTTAAAATATCTCGGGTTGCAACGCTGTTCGTGCCTATGCATTTCAGATAGACATTTATATCGGGTTCAAAATTAAATTGGCGGCAGGCGTCAACAAAATAATCCAGGGCGATTTGCTCTGAATCCAGCAAAAGGCCATCCATATCGAATACGACGGCTTTATATTTTTCCATTTAGTGCTCCACGTGCTGAAGCCGGTTTCTCCAGATCTTTCATCTGGAAAAGTCCCTGGGTATTCCTACTTAGTGTCTGTCCAGAAATGAGGAATTTTTTTCAAGATCGAGGCGGACGAAAAAAATTGCCGCAGGCATATATTTGATATTCCGAGGATAATTTTTTTCGTC
>JAZGHI010000103.1:0-6342 GCA_036480955.1 Candidatus Adiutricales bacterium | reverse complement strand
AAAGCTCGGCCGGTGTGGGATCTTCACCGGACGACCCCTTCATTCCAAACCTGACTGGGATTTTCTCCGCCCTGAAATCAAGCACCTCGTCGATATCACCCTCTCGGAAATACACGTTTCTGTGGCCGTAGAGAGTGGATGTCCATTCGTAGCCCCTCAGCGTCGCGAACCGTCCGTCCTGGTTGTAGGTATCAGTTAAGGCTTTGAGATTTCGCCAATCGGCTTTACCCATCTGCCAATCATGATCGGACATACAGAAGAAATCCAGGCAGGCAACGTCCCGGGCGTAATCGAAATTTTCCTTCCAGGTACCCGTACCGCACCCTTCATGGTTGAGAAAAGCGCTTTCCTGGCTGTGGGTGTGTATGTCCCCGAAATAAATATTGTAGTCAGCAAGCGAAAGATAACTCTTACCGGCATGGACCTGGTTCAGACCGTCGTAAATGTTGGTTAGAAGCACTGACCGGCAGACCCCGATACGCAGCCAGTTCTCGCTTTTTTCCCTATTCACGGGCACAATCCTGATTCTCGCTCTTTTCGCTCCATTCAGAAGACTGGTGGGTATCCTCAGATAGCCGATGCCGTTGACCACCAGATTATCGTCACGGATCCATTCGTCCAGGGTATAACTCTGATCTAAACCGCCAAGTTTCTTTTTCTTGATTTCGAAATAGAGTCGAGCGTCATCGCTCACCCAAATATTGCTGTGTTTGACTACCGTAAAGGAGATGATCCTCCGGCCGCTAAGATACAGGTCAAACTGGCCGGTAGGCTGCGGATAGGCGCGCCCGTTTCCCATGGTCATCTCTATGGCCAAAATCACATATTCCCGATCCAATGAATGTATCTCATTGCTTTCCCATTCGATATAATCGCTTCCGTTCTGTCTAATCCCGTATGCCTTCCTGACGTCGGTGAAAGAATACTTGAACATTTCCCGGTATTCGTACCCCTTGAAATCAACCACCCGGTCCACACCCTCCACGATGGCTGTATCATATTGGCCGCTGCACTCCTTTAACCTCTGCCCCAGGAATTTTACACGGCCGTCCTCATGAAAAAGTTCCATTTCAGGCTCCTTCTAATTGATTGAGTTCTCGGAGGATTATGAATACACAAAAAAGCCCCATATTCAACTATTATCAGGCCGTCTCCTTGATAGATTAATATTTCCATACCGGAAACCCTTGACCTTTCCTGTAGCTGGATGCTAAAAAGCCCTCAACATGGCTGCTGTATCCACCATAGGAACAACGACTATCTTCTTTATAGCCGTGGGCCTGGCCATGGACGCTCTGGCGGTATCCATATCCAGTGGTCTTACAGTACGGCCCCCGCGGCTTGGTTTTATATTCAAGATAGCCTTCTTTTTTGGCCTCTTTCAAGGGATAATGCCTGTCATCGGCTGGCTGGCCGGTCTGAGTTTCAGGTCATTGATCTCCGGTGTCGATCACTGGATCGCCTTCGGACTACTTGGCTTCATCGGCGGTAAGATGATCTTCCAAGGGCTCTCGGACGGGGCGGCCACCAAGGAGCGTAACTTTTTAAGCCTGTATGTTCTTTTCGTTCTGGCGGTGGCCACGAGTATAGACGCCCTGGCCGTCGGACTGAGCTTCTCATTACTAAAAACCTCCATCATTTTTCCAGCTATAGTCATTGCCGTGGTCACTTTCATAATATCGGCCCTCGGTGTCCTTGTCGGCTCCCGGTTCGGGCACGTCCTTGAGAGTAAGGCCGAGATACTGGGCGGCATGATACTCATCGGTATAGGAATAAAGATAGTAATCGAACACCTGACCTGACCCCGCTCCAGAACCCCATTTAAACACTTGATGAAATAATAATTTGAAAATTGTAATGTTTTTGATAACATCAAAATAACGTTACTATTTTCAGAGACAAATCAATGGTTCGTCTAAAGGCGAGAAAAAAGAAGGGTAAAGCCATCCGTCGGCAGAATTCCACGACGGCCGTAGGTGAGGCTTACCAGACTCTGAAAAATGTGCGTTTTTTCAGAATCTTGGGCCTGACCGTTATAGTGCTGGCCATTTCATCGGCCGGAATCTATCTGGTTGAGTATCGCGGCGGCAAAGCCATAGGTGTCTGGGATTCACTATGGTGGGCCCTGGTAACCATTACCACGGTCGGATACGGGGACATAGTCCCGGAAACAGTTGTAGGCCGGCTGATCGCTTTTAGCATCATGATATCGGGCCTGATTCTGGTCTCTTTGATGACGGCCACCATTGCTTCATTATTCGTTACCCGTAAAATCAAGGAGGGCAAAGGTTTGGAGGACATAAAAGTAAGAGACCACATTATTATTTGCGGATGGAATGAAAATGGCCTGTCTGTAATCGAGGGGCTTTTTCGGCAATTGACCCCGCACCTCCCGACTATCGTCCTGGTTAATAATCTGCCCCGGGAGGAAGTGGATGCCGTCATTTACCGTTTCCCTAAAATTGAATTCAGGTACGTTCGTGGTAATTTTATTAATGAGGAAATTCTAGCCCGGGCCAACCTGATCCGAGCCCGGTCGGCAATTATCCTGGCCGATACGGCCGGGGGTTTCCCGTCGGAAAAAGCAGATGAGAGGACTATTTTCGGCTGCATGGCCATAAAATCGTTAGCCCCTAGAGTAAAGACCTGCGCCGAATTAATCTCCCGTGAAAACCGGGAACATCTCAGCCGGGCCAATGTGGATGAGATCTTTGTGCGGGGTGAACATGGGGCGACCATACTGGCCGGTGGAGCCGTAACCACCGGGCTTTCCACGGTAATGAAAGGACTTTTTGATTTTGAGGAAGCCAACAAATTATGGAGGGCTGATATCCCTGATCATTTTGTGGGACTGACCGTAGCCGAGCTATCCGGTTTTTTTATGGATCATTTCGGGGCCATCCTTCTCGCCCTTTTCACAGAATCCGAGGCTATCCAACTGGACGACATCCTTTCCAATGACGCCTCGGCCATCGACGGTTTCATCAAACGGAAATTCGAAGAAGCGGGCAAGGATTATTTTTCCTCCAAAGAAAGAATCGCCGTGCGGATCAACCCCCCTCGAGATTACGTTCTGACTGAAAATGAGGTAGCCATAGTATTAGGGCGGCAACGACCCACTGCGGCCTCGTTTCTCGAAAAATCTCTTGAATTGGTCAAAGGGTCTAAACGGGCGGAAGAAAAATGATACCTGAAATCGACTTCTTAAAGAAGGTATACATCTTCCAGGATCTGGATGATAACGAGATCGAGGCCGTAGCCGGTGTCCTTACACCTCTTTTTTTTAAATCCGACCAGGTTATACTAAAAGAAGGTGACGAAGGCGGGACCATGTACATCATCGCCACTGGGGTGGCCCAGATTTCCAAGACATTGACCATGAAGTTTGGTCAGGACGATTACCGGGAGACCGAAAAGACCATGACCAACCTCAAAGCTGAAGACGCTTCGGTCTTCGGGGAGATGGCCCTAATTACCGAAAACGAGCGTTCCGCGTCAGTTACCGCCGTTTCTGATTGCACCCGGTATGGAATTTCCCGGGAAGATTTTCTCAAGCTGGCTGAAAGTAATCCCGGTCTGGGTTTCAAAGTCATGCTGCGTCTGGCCGAATTAATCAGCCAGAGATTAAAAACGACCGATGAGGACGTCGTCCGGCTGACCACGGCCTTGTCCATAGCTCTCAGTCAATAACAAAACAAGCCGCCATGGGGTGCAATTATGAGAGTCTTTATAACCGGAGGATCGGGGTTTGTCGGCCGTGCCCTGACTAAGGAACTGCTGGCCAATGGGTACGAGGTAACCATCCTGACCAGGTCGCGTCAAGGCAAAGAAGACCTGGCGGAAAAGGTCCAATTGATATCAGGGGATCCGACTCAACCCGGCAGCTGGCAGGAGGAGGTTTCCAAAGCCGACACGGTGATCAACCTGGCTGGTGCGTCAATATTTACCCGCTGGAACCAGGCGGCCAAAGACAGAATCCTCAACAGCCGTGTAGATACAACCCGCAATCTGGTCGATGCCCTGGCCACGCCCTTGGAATCCGGCCAAAGGCTGCTAATCAGTACGTCCGCAGTCGGTTTCTACGGTTTTCGGGGTGATAAGAAGCTGGATGAATCGATGCCCCCAGGGGATGATTTCCTGGCCGTGGTCTGCCGTGAATGGGAGTCTGAGGCCTTAAAGGCTGAGGATTACAATGTCCGGGTGGTTATCACCCGCTACGGTATCGTCCTGGGGCCGGGCGGAGGGGCCTTGAAAAGGATGCTGCCCATTTTTCGTTTTGGTTTGGGAGGCAGACTGGGCAAAGGCGATCAATGGTTCTCCTGGATTCACTCCACTGATCTTAGCCGGGCGGCCTCGTTTGTAATAGACCACACGGATATCTCCGGCCCCGTCAATTTCACCGCCCCCGAACCGGTGACGAATAAAGGATTGACCGAGGCTCTCGGCAAGGCCCTGCGCCGGCCCGCCGTTCTACCCGCCCCTGCTTTTTTGGTTAAGCAAGTTCTAGGGGAGTTCGGCACGATGTTGTTGGATGGACAACGTGTTGAGCCAAGAAAATTACAGGCGTCGGGATTTGAATTCAACTTCCCCACAATTGAACAGGCCCTCAGTGACATCCTGGCATGAACAGGGATAAAAATCAGGTCCAGATCAGCCGGGAGAATCTATATAATTTCTTATTTTCAGCGGCTCTCGTATCTCAGAGAACCGATTTAACCCCAGCCCAACGTACCTCGCTCGCCGCCGCTTTTTCACATTCTCCAATCTCCGGCAGGACAGGACTCAGAGCCTTCCTGGAAGATTTCCTGAGCACCAATAATTCGGACGAAACCGTCAGGCGCGATCTGGGACGCTGGCCAACCTCCGGGCAGACCGAAAAAGCCAGGACCCAGGCGCAGACATGGATGAAACGGAAAGTGTTTATGATTTCCGCTGAAGATCTCGGGTTCAGAAATTCCACCAAACAGGATGAGCCGTCTCTTTTTTTCGCTTGGGGAGAAAAGTCAGTTTTAGATTCACCCCGCGCGGCAATACTCAATTCAAGAAAACCTCGCCGGATTGGTCCGGAAGACCGCTGGGTCGAGGTGACTAAAAAACTGGCCGAACAATTATTTAATGATGGCTTCTGCGCGGTTACCGGATTGGGAAATTTCCAGTATGAACTCGTTTGCGCCCTGGCCAAGAAGGCCAGAAGCTCGGTCCTTATAGTATGCGACCATCATTTGCCGTTCTTGCTTCCTCAAGAGAAACTGGACGAATTTCTGCGGACTTTCGAATGCCTCCTTCCCCTCAAACAGGCGCTCATTCTGTCACCATTCATGCCGGGACGGCTGCCATCTAAAAAGGAACGGATCGTAGAACGAGACCGTTTAATCGTAAACCTGGCCCATAATATTATGGTCGCTGAAATCAGGCCGCATGGAAATATGGAAAGGCTTGTTAATACCGCCTTGCATCAGAAAGCCCACATCCAGGTGTTCGCGCCTGAAAAATTCAATCGAGCTACGGGTGGGAATAAAACTTTGCTCGAATCCGGGGCATCGGCCTCAAAAATACTTTCAGAAACTTCAGCGACTGTAAGAAAGGAAAAAACTTCCGGCTCAAAACCCCGGTCTGATTTCAAAGATCACCTGCTTGAGAGGCCGTATTTGATTCACTTTACCCGATCCTGTTCTGGACCGTGGCCGGGTCAGAGCCTTTATGAATTTTACTCGTCTCTGACTGATAATGAACCAGGGGCCGGTCACGCTGCTTTCGATACACTTAATCGGATACTTCGTGAGAAAAAAATCAGGGCAAGCGGAAGGCTGATACGCGGGCGGGATGCGGTCGTGTCTTTCACCGCCAGGCCTCTGGACGAGTTAAGCGAACTGGTCCGTTGGCGGCCAGGACTTATCCGATGGAATTTCGAACCCTATGGGGTGGCTGTATCAAGGGATTATTTATCTGAAATTGGTCTGGCCCGGGTAATATATGGAAACGAAGACGTCTGGAAAAATCTGGTCCCGGACCATAGATATCGTTTTCAGCTTCATGAACCTCCTAAAACAGACTGGTCGAAGGAGATGGAATGGCGTTTATCTGGAGATTTGGACCTGCGTGCCATATCTCCGGAATTCGTAAGAGTGATTGTACCTTCGACCTTCGAGGCCGAACAGATTGCTCCCGAACATGGTTATCAGGTTGTATTGGCCTCTGATTTTCTTAAAATATAGTTAGTGTCTGTCCAGAAATGAGGAATTTTTTTCAAGATCGAGGCGGACGAAAAAAATTGCCGCAGGCATATATTTGATATTCCGAGGATAATTTTTTTCGTCCAACAAAGAGATTGGGGAAAATAAC
>JAZGHI010000102.1:0-3355 GCA_036480955.1 Candidatus Adiutricales bacterium | reverse complement strand
ACCAGGAAAAGGCCGGAATATATCTCCTTGATACGTGTTTCTTTAACGAAAATGTATCCAGCTCGTGTTTTACTCGCGTCATCTGTTGACTTGACAGGCAAAGATCGGTAACATGACCCAAATTAGGCCGGAGTCCAATACGTTAGACGAATTGAACGAGGAATTTTCGTGGCTGAGAAAGTGGTCAAATTTGAACAGGATGGGCCCATGGGAATCATTACCCTGAACCGGCCCGGGCAAAAGAACGCGATTACAGCTGAAATGGCAGCCGAGCTAGGCGAAATCGCCGATATTATCGGCTGGGACAGCGAAGTCAGCGTGCTCGTGCTCACCGGTGCCGGTGAAAAAGCGTTTTGCGCCGGTACGGACAGTGAGGAAATCTCTTCCTATACCGGGAGAGAAGAATTTGTATCCCGGCTCTCGGCCGCGTCCATAATAGGTTCATTCAACCGGCCGGTTATTGCGGCCATAAACGGCGACGCCATTGGACAGGGCTTGGAACTGGCCCTGGCCTCGGACATACGGGTCTGCGCCGAGAAAGCACGGTTGGCCCTGCCTCAGATTACTGACAATGATATACCCTGGGACGGTGGGACCCAGCGATTGGCGCGATTGGTCGGAGTATCCAAGGCCATGGAGATGATCCTGATGGGGGAATCCGTGGATTCGCGGGAGGCTTTGAGGATAGGTCTGGTAAACCGGGTCGTGCCCTCTAAGGATGTCATGGAAACGGCCATTTCACTGGCCAGGGAATTAGCGGCCAAGGGGCCGATTGCCTTGAGGTTGGTCAAAGAGGCTGTCTATAAGGGGCTTGACATGACTCTGGCCCAGGGACTGCTTTTTGAGGCCGATCTATATTTCCTGCTTCATACGACCAAGGACCGGACCGAAGGCATTAAGGCTTATCAGGAAAAGAGGAAGCCGCATTTCGAGGGCAAATGAGCGCTTTTGAGACCTTGATATTCGAAAAGAGAGGTGACGTGGCTCACGTTACCTTGAATCGGCCTGAAGTCTTAAACATTCATAACGTTCAGATGCGGGATGACATGTTCGAAGTCTTAAGCGCTATAAAGGGTGATACAGAGATCAGGGTGGCCGTTTTTTCCGGAGCAGGGGAAAAGGCTTTCTGTGCCGGCGCGGATTTGAGTGAGTTTTTGACCTCACCCCCGCCGCTAGCCGCGCGTGAAGTTCGATTGGACCGGGATCTCTGGGGGCTTTTCCTGAGCATCCCCCAGCCGCTCATAGCCGCTGTTCATGGATATGTTCTGGGATCGGGCCTGGAGATGGCCCTGTGCTGCGATCTGCGTATTGCCGCCGATAACGCTCAATTTGGCCTTCCTGAAATAGGATTGGGAATGATTCCCGCGGCTGGCGGAACCCAGACCCTTCCCCGTATGGCCGGACTCGGCCAGGCTTTGGATATGCTGCTCACCAACCGTTGGATCGACGCGAATGAGGCCCTCAAGACCGGTTTGATAAATAAAGTGGTGACCCCGGATCAATTAATTCCAGAAGCCGAGGAAATGGCTCACAAAATCGCGTCCCACAAACCTCGTGTAATCCGATCGGCTAAACAGGCCGTAATGAGAGGCCTGGATCTTCCTTTGGATCAGGGCCTGGAACTGGAAAAGAGGATTGCCTTAAACCTTGCCTAGGAATTTAAGATAGCTATTGATAACAGGAGGAGTTTAAAGAGATGAATACCACGGATTTTTTAAGCATAGCCGCGGCCATCTGCCCGGACCGCGACTTCATGGTATTTGAGGATTCCCGGTGTAATTATTTTGAAACCAGTGAGCGAATTAACAGATTGGCCAACGCTCTTTCCGGCCTGGGGGTGGTCAAGGGAGATCGGATCGGGGTTTTATGCGTCAATTGTCCTCAGTACATCGAGATATATTTCGCGGCGGCCAAAGTAGGGGCCATTTTTGTGCCGCTGAATTTCAGGGCCAAGGTGGACGAGCTGGCCTACATGGTCGATACATCCAAGTCCAAGATACTCTTTGTGGGAGAGAGATATCTTAGAATGGTCAAAGAGCAATTCCCGGAGCTGGAAAGCCTGGAAAAATGCGTTTCAATAGATGTTCCCTATGAGGGGATGCTGAGCTATGAAGAACTGATCGAATCAGGTTCGGAAGAGGAATTTTTCATCGAGATAGACGATGATGACGTGACCATTCTGATGTTTACCTCAGGCACAACGGGCCGGCCCAAGGCGGTTCCGCAAACCCACGATACATTTTCCACCTACATATTGGAGAACGTGGACCCGGCCGATCCGGACATAGAAGAAAAGAACATCATGACCGTGCCCATGTATCACGTGGCGGGTATACAGGGGATGCTGGCCGCGGTTTACGGAGGCCGCACCCTGCTCCTGATGCGGCAGTTCGAGGTCAAAGAATGGTTGGAACTGGTCCAGAATGAGCAGGCCAACCGGGCCATGCTGGTGCCGACCATGCTGAAACAGGTGTTGGATTTTCCTGATTTCGCAAATTATGATCTTTCGAGTTTAAGGGTCATTACTTACGGCGCCGCGTCCATGCCTATCGAGGTCATCAAGCGGGCCATCAAGGTCTTTCCAGACGTTAATTTCATAAACGCCTTCGGTCAGACCGAGACCGGGTCCACTATTACCATGCTCAGTCCGGAAGACCATGTCATCGAAGGCACGGAGGAAGAGCAGGAGAAGAAACTGAACAGGCTGGCTTCTTCCATAGGCAAACCTCTGTCCGATGTGGAGGTAAAAATCATCGACGAGAAAGGGGAAGCCCTTGGACCGAACCAGGTCGGAGAGATAGTAGCTCGGGGCCCCCGGATCATGAGCGGCTACTGGCAGGATGAGGAAAAGACGGCCCAGGCTTTTACATCTGACGGCTGGCTAAGGACGTCGGACATGGGCTGGATGGACGAGGACGATTATATCTTTCTGGCCGGCCGGGCCGACGACATGATTATCCGCGGCGGTGAGAACATATCTCCCAGAGAGGTCGAGGAAATCATCCTGAAAAATCCCAAGGTGGCCGAAGTGGCCATAATTGGGGTCGCGGACGAAGATTGGGGGCAGGAGCCGAGGGCTATTGTGGTCCTTAAGGAAAATGAAGCGGCCACGGAGGACGAGATAATTGAACATTCTCGGTCGAGACTGGCTTCATTCAAGCGGCCGCGTTCGGTAATATTCGTGGATGAACTCCCCCGAAGCGCTCTGGGCAAACTTTCCCGCAAATCTCTGGTTAAGGAATACGGTCAGCCCTAACTTGACATTTTAGCCACACCGATATAACCTTATGGAGATATCAATATAACCAATACTTAGGAGGGAAAAAGGTCAAAATGGCCAATAAAGTTGGAAAAA
>JAZGHI010000101.1:0-2337 GCA_036480955.1 Candidatus Adiutricales bacterium | reverse complement strand
GGCCGCCTGCTCCTTTACGATTTGGGCGATCTTGTTATAGGGCGGGGCTGGGATAGTGGTCAAAGTGGCTTTCACACCATTCGGATACCCGGCTTTTTTAAGCAGTTCCTTGGCCTTTTGAATATTGCGAGGATATCGTTCCACGTTTCCTTCATAGGCCCAATGTACACGCGGCAGATGCCCGGTGGCAACCTGGCCGTAACCGAACGTCAAAGCCTTGGTAATGGACTCTCTGTCCACGGAGTAGGCCAGGGCCTGACGGACTTCTTTTTTGTCAAAAGGCGGAATGCCCATCATATAAACACACTGAAACGCGAGGGCGGGAGCAATATACAATTTAAGTTTTTTCGACTGTTCCACTTGTTTGACCCGATCCAGCGGAACTAAGATTAAAAGATCCAAGTCGCCTCCCAGAAGACTCATGACGGCCACGCTCCCGTCCGGAATGATCTTTATCTCGACTTTATCCAAATGCACGTTTTCCTTATTCCAGTAATTCGGGTTTTTGTGCATTTTGACGACGCTGCCCTCCTGCCAGGAGTCGAATACGAAGGCGCCTGTACCCACCGGATTCCGCCCGAAATCAAGGCCGTATTTCTTGACCGCAGCTGGGGAGACAATCATTCCCGGCCGATCCTGTAAGACGATAGGGAAGTCTACATTTGGCGCGTCTAAAGTCATTTTTATGGTGTGGTCGTCGATCAGATCCATGGCCTTGATTTTAAGGGCAATGCCCCGAACCGGACTCTTTGTGGCCTCATCCTGAAGCCGTTTAATATTGAATTTTACCGCCGCCGCGTTAAAAGGAGTTCCGTCATGAAAAGTCACACCTTTTCTTAAATGAAAAATCCATTCCTTAGGCGAGGGGTTCTCCCATGATACGGCCAGGGCCGGAATTGGCTGGCCTTTAGGATCGACTTCAACCAGCGGGTCGAATATCTGCTTGAAAAAATTATGGTCACCACCTGACAATCCGGCGTGCGGGTCCAAACTAGTCGGGTCGGGGCCGGGGTAACCTACCTTGAAGACCTTGGCCGCTGAAGAGACGTCTGGTGTCATACCGACCAACAAAAATGTTACCGCCAAGATTGTTAAAAGGGAAACAATTGTCCTGATACTTTTTCTTACCATTTTAAATTCTCCTTTTTTGGGGAGTTTTATATTTCTTCCCCGAAAAAATTAACCTTAAAAACGTGATTCTTTTTTCGGGATAAACAGTTGCCTCGAGAAGCCAGTGTTTGTTTCTCTGCCTTAGAAAATAATAATTTCTTTAATAAGTTAAATAAGTTAGGATGTTATTACCTATCTTTTTCGAGTATATAGTTCGCCTCTATTGTTGTAAACCCAGAATTTCCATAAACTCCTCCTCCTCTTCACCAAAATATTCCGGGGGAATGAGGATCGTTCGTGCCTCTCCGATCAGTTCCCTGGAAATCACGCCTTCCTTTTCCAGGCGGTTAATTTCATCCTGGTCCATACCCAGAAGCTCACCATAAACATAATCATTAGCCTGCCCCAGGGCATAGGCGGCCGGAATTTCACTGCTGGCCGGAGTGCGGGAGAGTTTCCAGGGTATGCCAATATGCAGGCGATTGCCTACTCCTTCAGGCTCGGGTGTATGCTGTACTACCTCGAAAGAACCCCGGCTCAAGTAATGTTCGTTGGACATGACTTCCCGGACGTTCAGGACCGCGCCCGCCGGAACGCCCGCCTCCTGGCAAAGCTTCATGGCCTCCAGGTGGTCTAATCCCCGCGTCCATTCGGTAATCAAGCGGTCCAGGTCCTCCTGGTTCTCAAGCCGCGATTCTTTATCCCGAAAGCGATCTTCCGAGGCCCGGACAGGGTCACCCATCAACTCAACAAAAGCCCGCCACTCTTTTTCGGTGCGGGCGGCGATGGCCACCCAATTATCTTCCCCCTTACAGCGGTAGCAGCCGCTCGGGGCCGCGTTGGGGTCCCTGTTGCCCGTGCGGGCTGTGGGCTCTCCCGTCATTGAAAAGCTGACTATTGATTCACCCAATTGGGCGATACACGGCTCGACCATGCTCATATCTATGAATGAACCCTGGCCCGTCCGGTTTCGATACTCCAAGGCGGCCAATATGGACCAGACCGCGTGATAAGCCGGGATTATGTCCCCAAACGGAGTCCCGCCCGGTCTGAGCGGCTGCCCTTTCTCGTATCCGGAAAGATTAACCAGGCCGCTGGCAGCCTCGGTGGTGACCGCGTAACCCCGGTAAAGGTACCAAGGTCCCTTGTGGCCATAACCGCTCAGGCTCAAAACCACGATATCCGGCTTGACCTCTTTGAGTATCTCGTAATCCAATCCGAAATTTT
>JAZGHI010000100.1:0-2295 GCA_036480955.1 Candidatus Adiutricales bacterium | reverse complement strand
ACTATCGCTAATTTTATCGAAGCCGGTTGAGGCGCTTGACGGAAGGGATTTATCATGTATAGACTCGTTTTATTTTCAGCCGTATTTTATTTGGCCCTAGGTTGTTCCGCTTACGCTATCGAGCCGGTAAGCGCAATCAGACAAGCCAATTACCATTTTGCCAGAGGTGAATACACCGAGACGATCAAAGATCTGCGGGACGCCCTGGTAGGCGTCTGGAACCAAGCTCCCCTTGTACTCGATAATGTTACCTGGATTAAAGAAGCCCCTGAAGGTTATGGGATGTATACCCCGCGGGAGAATAATGTCTTAAACGACGCGGAACCCATCCTGCTGTATATGGAACCGATCGGTTATACTATAAAAAAATCAGATGGTTATTACAGTTTTAGCCTTTACGCTGATTTTTCAATTATAGACAGCCGGGGTAAGATAATTGGTGGCATGGAAAATTTCGCCCAATGGCAGGTCAAATCCCGCTCTGTTCAGACGGAGTATCCTATTTTTTGCACCTTCAATTTCAGACAGCTAGCCGCCGGTGAATATAAATTGAGGGTTAAACTATACGATGAATTTTCCAAAAAGACAGCCACGACAACACAGACCTTAGTCCAAGAATGATTGAGCTCCAAGATTGCGAAAATTAGTTAAAGGAATTTTCATAGTCTTCGAGGGTATCGATGGCGCGGGGAAGTCCACCCAGGCCCTCTTATTAAAAGACCGATTAGAGAAATCTGGTTACAAGGTTACATTTGTTAAAGAGCCTACCTCCGGGCAATGGGGCCGAAAAATAGAGGAAATCGCCCAAAATGGGAGAGAAGGGGTTTCTCCTGAAGAAGAGTTGGATTATTTTATCTTTGACCGGGAAGAGGATGTTGAGAAAAATATAAAACCGGCCCTTAAGCGTAAGGACGTGGTAATAGCCGACAGGTATTTTTACAGCAATATCGCCTATCAGTCATCCTTGGGACTGGATCCTGATGAGATACGCCGGCGAAATATGAAGTTCCCTCTTCCCGATCTGGTATTCATCCTGGATATTCCCCCTAAGTCAAGCCAGGTAAGAATCATTGCCGGCCGGCAAGAGAAAGCAAACTTGGGATATGAACAACTGGAGTATCTTACCGCTGTAAAAATGGCTTATAATGATCTGGATGATCCGAATATAGTCCGGCTCAACGGTTCAACGAGCATTGATGCCATTGGAAATCTTATTTGGGAAAAGGTTGTTCCACTTTTAGAATAGTACATGTGTAACATGGCCGGTTAACTGTACCGGCCGTTATTCCTTGATATTTGGTTTTTAAGGAAATATGCGAAAGGCCAACTTAAATGGCTGACGACAAGTGTATGCTCGCGGTTGTCGCTAAAGCCGGCTGGATTAAATATTTAGCATGTGATCGGAGTCCGAGGAGGATTATCGAAGATTCAGGGTTTGCTGGAAACCGAGGAAATTCCAAGCCGGACCTTTCTTTTCGGTAACTATTTTTTCGGCCTTTTAAGTCGGCTGAAAGCTAAGGAGTTCGGAATTTCATTCAGCCAAAGCATTAAAACGATTTCTAAAAAGGTGTTGACAGGTCCTTTTTTTAGAGGTATATAAGCTATATATGTGAACAGGGTACCCCAAACAGAGTTGTAGGTTACACCGAAAGGAGCCGGGTTTATGGCCGTGACGAAAGAGAAGATTATCGCTGATGTTTACGAATCGACGGGTTTGAGCAAGAGCAAAGCCCGAGAGGCAGTAGAGAATCTCCTGGACATCCTCAAGGCGACCTTGGCTCAAGAGGAAAACATTTTAATCAGTGGTTTTGGCAAGTTTGTAGTAAAACACAAAAGGCCGAGGCGCGGCCGGAATCCTCAGACTAACCGGGATCTTCAACTTCGGAGACGAAAAGTGGTTGTTTTTAAAACCTCGGGCGTGTTACGCCGCCGGATAAACGGCATCCCGGAAGATTAAAGCGCCTCGGAGAGTATTAATTAATACACATAAAGTCCCTGTCTTATCTAAAGTGGTCTACCTGGCCACAACAAAACAATCTCTAAATCCTTCTTTTTCAAGTCTTTTCTGCATGGCCAGAGCCTGCCCGATTGTATTTTTTTCCTCTGTCTGAACCCGATAAAATTTTACGCCATTCAGTTTGAAAACCTCTATTCTGACTCGGCCGTAGCGTTTTTTTAGATTCCGGACCAGGGCCTTGGCGTTCGATTTTTCTTTAAACGAACCTACCTGTACCGTGAAACGGCCTTCGGTATAACTAGCGGGTTTTACCAGGACAGTGGTAACTTTTCCATCTA
>JAZGHI010000099.1:0-9637 GCA_036480955.1 Candidatus Adiutricales bacterium | reverse complement strand
ATCACCGCGGAGATGGCGACATTGGGGTGGGCGTTCAGGACCGTCTCCACTTCTAACGGTGAAATATTCTCACCCCCGCGGATGATTAACTCCTTGATCCTTCCCGAGATGAACAGGTAGCCCTCCTCATCCAGATAGCCGGCATCCCCCGTGTTAAACCAGCCGTCCTTGATCAGACGAGCGGTCTCTTCGGGCATGCCCCAGTAGCCGTCGAAGATACCCTCTCCCTTGAGAAGTATCTCTCCGACTTGTCCGCACGGAAGCTCCAATCCCCTTTCATCCACGATCTTAAGCTCCATATCCGGCACGACCTTTCCGACGGAGACGAGTCGAGGCGGGATTTCCCCTTTCTCCAAGCCCTCTTTTGGGAGATAATCCTGATGGGGCAAGGAGGTCCCGCTGGCCTCGGTCAGGCCGTATGTCCCGATAAACATGCAATGGGGCATCTTCTCCATGGCCGGAACAATGGTTGTAAGGGGCATGGGCGCCCCGCCATAAATAATGAGAAAAAGCGAGGAAAGGTCGAATTTGGGAAAGCCAGGGTGAACGGTTAGCATCTTGATCATTGTAGGTACCAGAATGGCCATGCCCACCTTTTGCCTCTCGACGATCTGGAAAAAGGCCTTGGTCTCAAATTGAGGCATGATAATGAGGGTCGCTCCTGAATGGACGCCCTTAAGGCAGGTCTGGATCCCGGAAATGTGAAAGAGGGGTACGGCCAATAGTACATTCATCGTCAATCCCTGACCCTCACCGGGAATCTTGCGTCCATGAATCTCACGATAGACAAGCTTCTTATGAGTGAACATCACCCCTTTTGGAGGGCCGGTCGTTCCGCTGGTATAGATAATCATGGCCGGGGTGGTATCGGGAAACATAACCTTCCCTGGTCGTCTTTTTCCCTCGATGAATGCCTCATATCCCCCCTGGCCTTCCATGGGGATCATCGTTTTAATGGATGAAACCCCCCTCGATCCCTTCTGAACGATCTCCTCATACTGCCTTCCATAGAAGACCGCCCGCGGTTCGCAGTTTTTGAAAATAGAGTTGAGTTCCCTCTGTTCCATACGGTAATTGAGAGGTACAAAGGCGGCTCCGATCTTGGCGCTCCCAAATATAATCTCCAGGCTTCGATGGGATTCGGTGTTGAATATGACCACTCGGTCACCTGGGTGAACACCGGCCTCCAAAAGGGCGTGGGCCAGCTGATTCGACCGCTGGTGGGCTTCCTGGAAGGTGAAACGATCCTCTCCATATATAAAGGCAATCCGGTCCGGATATTTGGCGGTAGCCTCCTTGAGAAAATCGCTGATAACCATTAAGGACACCCCTGGGTATTAGAAAATAATAAAAATGGTTATAATCCCTGCTCTCGAACAATAATCAGGCGCTTAATTTCTGAGGTTCCCTCCGGGATCCGACATAATTTGGCATCCCGAAAAAGCCGTTCGATCAGGTAGTAAAATTTGTAAAATCCATCGGATATCTATTATCAAAACGGGCATATCGTTCGGCGTCCTTCCAACCCAGGGCGTCTTCCGCAATGATCACTCTCTGAATATTGGAGGATCCTTCCGCAACGACCGATCCAAGTCCGTAGAGAAAATATTCTCCGACCTCAAATTCATCACTGAAACTGTAAGCCCCGTGGATTTGGAATGCCGCAAACCCCGCCCTGCTGGCGATTTCAGCTGCATAATATTTGGAATGGCCGCTTTCGCGGAAGGCGATTTCACCTTTATCCTTAAGCCAGGCGTTCTTCAAAACGAGCAGACTCGCTGCTTCCACTTCCACGACCAGATCAGCCAGTTGCTGCTGGATCATCTGAAATTTTCCGATCTTGCGCCCAAACTGCTCACGCTCATTGCAGTATTTCAGAGAAAAATCAAGGCAGGCCCGGGCAATCCCCACGGAGCGCGCGGCTACACAAAGACGGCCGTAATTCAGCGCGCTTGAGAGAATCATAAAGCCATCCCCTTCGTTACCCAGTAAGTTTTCCTTTGGAACGATCACGTCATCCAAATGAATCTCACCCTGCGGGGAAATCTCTGAAAGGAACCTTGATGACATGGTCCTAATGGTTATCCCTTTTGTCTTTGTATCCACGATAAAGCACGAAGCCCCGCCATATTGGTTCTTTGTGTCTGTTTTGGCAAAGATTAATCCATAATCACTGACCGGGGCGAAGGTGATCCAGACCTTGGACCCGTTCAGCCGGTAGTGATTTCCCTCCTTAAGGGCAGTGGTCTCCATAGCGGATGCATCGGAGGCCGCATTGGGTTCGGTTAGCCCGAAATATCCGATCTTTTCACAGGTGATTGTATCCTGTACATATCTTTCTCTCTGGTCATCATTGCCCCAGTTCAGAATTGTAAAGGGCACTGTCATGCACTGCATGTTGAAGGCCGAACTTATGATGACGAATGCCCTGCTGATTTCCTCTGCGACGATCATCTGGGACATGAAACCCGTCTCGGTGCCACCATATTTTTCTGGAAAGGTGCAACCAAAAAATCCTGCCTGGCCCATTTTCTTTAAAAAATCATGCGGGAATTGATTGGCTTCCTTTATCTTTTTTTTATTGGGCAAAACCTCCTTCTTAATAAAATCCAAAACGCCATTTTCAATTCGCCTGTGTTCTTCAGAAAGCTCAAAATTCATCTATTCCTCCTTTGATCGGATCAGGAATTTCAACGAAGGGGAGGTATGGCGAGCAAGATCATCTTGGATGTTCCTTTATGTATGTTTTCCCAGGAATGGGGTAGGCCTGAGATAAAATGCAGGCTATCGTCCTTTTTCAAGATAAAAGTTTGATCTTCGATGGAAAATTTTATGCGGCCTGCCAGACAAAAAACGAGTTCCTCTCCACGGTGGGCGATTGTCTCGGTTCCGCTCTTGCCGCCCTCTGCGAGAGTATGGATGGCCGCCTGTAAGGTCCAGTTTTCAGAGCCACCGGAAATAATTTCCACAACCGAATGAGAATGGCTGATTTTTATTTTTTTCCGGGAACGCCTGGTTAAATGAATGGCCTTTCCATTTTCCGGATCCTCTCCTAAAAAGGAACTCATTTTTTTATTCAAGGCGTGAGCGATCTTATACATGACCACCACACTAGGGACCATCTTGTTGTTCTCGATTTTTTGAATCGCCGTGGGAGAAAGTTTGGAAAACTGGGCGAGCCTTCTCATGGACATGTTTTTCTCTTCCCGGACCCGTCTGATATTCTCTCCTAAATTATCGATAAATTCATTCATTTGTCTCTAGCCTTGTCCAAACCATCATACAGTGATCTCCATTTTTCACCCCCTCACCCCTTCGTACCGGCCCGGCTCACTCCGCTTGGTATGCCCGGTATCACCAGTATGTCCCCTGTATACCAATAGTTTATAAAATGTCAACAATAATTTACACAGGTAGCAAGCCAATTGCATATTCCGAGGCAAGCCGGCCAGTCATTCCGATCCAAAGCGGCCACCTAAACCGGAGGAATCCGGCCACATTGTGGTTTAGTGAATTTGGTATAGATCAATAAAGAGCGAATAAAGACGCTAGGTAGCCAAGGCGGTTATTCGGCCTCATGCCAGATTGACTTAGGAGGTGCAGATGGCGGCGCGGAGATTATCCAGGCGAAAGATGAAAGAAGTATTACGACTGAAGGCCAGCGGTTTAAGTAAATTAAAAAATCGCCCGCATATGTTCTAGGGGCCGCTCAACCCTCGCCGATTACTTGAGCCGCGCCGCGGTCGCGATGAGGAATCTGAGACCTGGCCGGACCTGATTACGACTACCTCAGATATTGGTAACTACCATCCCAAAGCCGAGAAATTGAAGATTTCTCCTAGAAATCGCTAATTTTCGGCCTCTGTCAAAATTACGGATTAATAGCAGGCAGTCGGCATCTCAATCGAGCATAAAATCCTTCGTGTACAAAATAAATCGTGTAGAAATTCAATTACGGGTTAGGATAATAATACTGCAATTGGGGGCATGGCAAGATGCTTAGGTGATACGAAATCCAATACATTGCCGCATGGTTTCATATTAGAGCTTGACAGAACCTTTTTAAGCTAAATCCAGGGTTTCAAAGTCCCTTCACTCATAATACTGAATCGTCTATTTAAAACCGGGAATGATGGCGGCAAGACATTCTTCAGCTGCCTCCCTGAGTTTTACAGTGCGCTCATCACCAAGCAGGCTCTGAATCTGTTTATTCATGGCGTATGCCAGACAATACCCGTGCTTAAGATTCATCTGGCAGATTGAACCGCCGTATCCTCCCCAATAAAAACTGCCTTCCGGTAAGGGTATATTATCATCCGGCAGTCCGAATCCTAATCCGTATCTGACTGGCATTCCAAAAAACAGATCCGTAGTATATATCTGTTCCTGGATCGCCCTTTCCACGGTAGCCCTGGACATGAAATGGTGGCCGTCAAGTTCACCACCCATGGCCAGCGCCGTACCGGCTTTGGCTATGCCGCGAGCGTTGCTGAATCCGTTGGCAGCTGGTATTTCCGCGGCTTGGAATTCGTGCGTCACCGTGTCTGTATAATCTATGTTGGTGGAAAAAAGGGTTCGCATGCCTATGGGAGGAAGCTCCTCGGCGTCCTCAATGCTGGAAGGATCCGGAGGAATCAGTTCAGCCACACGCGAGGACTCTTTCTCGTCCATACCGATATAAAAATCCGCGCCCAGCTTATCTGCCACTTCTTCCTTGAAAAAACGCCCCAGTGATCTGCCGGTTATGCGCCTGACCAGTTCACCCAGGAGGTGGCCGAAAGTCACGGCGTGGTATCCGCTGGCCGTACCCGGTTCCCACCAGGGCTCCTGAGAAGCTAACTGGCCGCAGGCCCTGTCCCAGTCATACAGGTCTTTACCAAGCAGCGGCGGTTCATATCCGGCCAGCCCCGAGCTGTGGCTGAAAAGATATTTAACCGGCAGATTCTCTTTGCCAGCCGCGGCAAATTCGGGCCAGTATTTGGCCACCGGCGCTTCAATATCCAGCTCGCCACGGTCAACCAGCATAAGCGCGCATATGGCGGTCATGACCTTTGTGGTGGAATAGACACAGACGATGGTATCTTCCTGCCATGGCTTGGTACGGGCAGCGTCGGCATAGCCTGCCCATATATCGACCACAAACTCGCCCTTATAGGTAATGGCCGCGGAAGCACCAAGTTCCAGGCCTTGTTTAAAATTTTCCGTAAACGCTTCTTTTACGGGCGCAAACCTGTCATCGCAAAATCCGTGAATCTCGATCTTATCGCTCAATTCTCACTCGCTGATACACACCTGTGTTTATCATTATAACAGTGGCGTGATTTTCAAGGCTTTTCTTCATGCTATGGCTTTCCATCCTTAAACCACAAGGGATGCGTTATATTGTATAAATAGCCCCATCTGCCAGCCATCTCATTATCATACCCCAGCACGTTTGAACGCATGGCGGTGATGGCATAATCGTACACAAGATAAATATCAATGACTTCGTCGTAAAGCAGCTTGTCAATGGATTTATAGATCTGTTTTCGTTTGCCCTCATCCAATTCAGTGCTCGCGGTATCAATCAGACTGGTGATTTTCTCATGATTGATTCTCCCGCTGTTCGAAGCGCCATTGGGATGGTATATGCGAGTAAGATAGGTTTGTGGATCATGGACGCCCCAGGTATCGGTAAAAAGATCATATTCAAGGTTGCGGACTCTATCAGACGCGGCGGCCATGGTTAGCATTTGCGTTTTCCAAGTTATTCCAATATTAGCCAACATGGCTTTGATCGGTTCCGCAAGAGTGGCCAGGCCCATGTAATCAAGGACTACACCCTGGTTCAATGTCAGGCCTTTCTCGTATCCAGCTTCCTTAAGGAGCGCTCTTGCTTTTTCCGGATTGTATTCCCAATGGGCCATGGTTTTGTTGCGAGCCCAATGATCATGGGGCATGAATGAAACAGCCGGATCAGCCAACCCGTAAAACAAGCCATGGACCAGGGCTTTGCGATCAACAGCCAGACTGATGGCCCGCCTTACCCGCACGTCTTTGAGGGCTTCTTTATTATGGTTGATTCTCAAAACATAGGTCTGCGAACTTGGCCGGGCTGATACCGAAAGTTTCGGGTTCTTTTTGGCTTTTTCAAACAAAGATTTATCAAGGCCGCTCATTTCATGGATTTTGCCGGCCCGTAAGTTGGCTAACTGAACAGAAATATCCGGGATAACCAAGGTGGTCCTTTTGTCAAAATAAGGCATTTCAGGATGTCCCACGGCCTTTCCATACCACCAGTCAGGATTTCGCTTTACTTTAAGGATATTACCGGGGCGGTACTCATCAAAAATCCATTTGCCAGTGCCAATCGGCTTATTATCAGTGGAGACGACACCTCTGGCGTCTTCTTCGGCATCTTTGAGTTTCGTTTCTAAATCGAGAGCTGCTCCGGCCAGTTTTTTCGCCTTTTCATCAGCCTTGGCATCACCTTTACCCGCTTTTTTCGCTGCTTTGGCCGCCTTTTTTCTGGTTAATTTGAGCTTTATCCGTAGTTTTTTAATCTTTCTGACCAAGCTGTCACCCTGAAGGGCTTTTGGTGAAATCGGCCAGCCGGGTGGATCCTGCATGGCACCGATAAAGCCCGCCCACGGCTTATTGAAATTCCACTTAACCGTATATTTATCAATGGCCTCGATGGATTTTATGGGGGCGAGCATGCTGCGTCCCCAGCAGCCGTTTGCTCGGTTCTTGATATATTCCATCTGAATCTTTACCGCGTTTGCGTCGAAATCCTCACCGTCGTGGAATGTTACGCCTTGTTTCAGTTTCATGACGCAGGTCATGTTATCCGTATACTCAAACGATTCCACCAGAAATGGATGGGAACGCTTCGCAGCGTCGGAAATGAAGAGCGGGTCCCAAAAAAACAGGATGGAAACCCAGTCCATGACCGGCCAATGGTTAGGGTTGAACAGTCCCACTTCTGTTGTTGAAGCGATAACGTAGGTTCCGCCCCGGACAGGTTTTTCTTTATCATAGTTCCAGATCTCCCAGGGTTTGCGGGCTGCGCCTTCCGCGGCAAACACCAGTGACTGACCAACGACACTCAGGGCTATCACCAAAACGATCAGCAGAACGAATTTTCTTGACTTCGAGGGCATTGCATTTCTCCTTATCTTTATCTTCTGAAGGTTTTTGCCTGGTGAAAAATGTAAAAAAAATAGATACTTAAGTATATATGAGGTAAATTTTTCTGTCAACGACTGACCCGCCACGATCAATGCGCCACTAAATGATGTGGAAAACATCTAAACGTACAATAGGCCGGAAAACCGTGTTCGGCCTAATTCCACTACAATTTCATGTCAGTCCAGCTCCCGTCCAGGGCTCCGGTCAGGGCTTGTCTCTCGATTGCATATGGATCCTTGAGCAGGCGGGACTCCTCGTTCAGTTCCATGGTGAGCCGCTCGCTAGAGGTGTATGCAGGCCATTCAAGACTTTTAATACTGGGATTACCCGTTTTGGCAAAGGCGGTCCAGGCTTTAAGCATTGTGTTCTCGACCTTCTCGTGGGGAGCATCACCGGCAAGGGGTCTAAAAGGGATGCCGTTTCCGAATAGGATAAGGTCCAAGGCGTGAGCCGCACCAATCTTGGGTGATTCCCAGCTGAACAAGTACATGAAGGTTCGACCGGGCGAATGCGACGCGTGACCGTCGGCCATGCGGATGGAAGGTAACCTGAACCACATATCCCCGAATATGACCAGTTCTAGGTCAGATTCACTCAAGCCCGGCCTTGATTTACGGTATGCGTCAAGGACGGACACCCATGAGCTTCCCGACCGTTCGATGACTCGGTGAGCACGTTTGTCGAATTGGGATCCGGACAGGGTTGGCAGCATAGCATCAAAAAGCTTGAGTTCATCCCGGCAGGAGCCGATGAGGAGATCGAGCTCCTTGCCGAAACCAATGTGTGTGGCGTCAGCCGGGTGGTAGGGCATCATGTCGCCGATGGTGGGCAAAAAGACCTGGGGACTGTCCAGGTCGAGTTGATTCAGGCGGGGATAAATATCGACGAAGCGCTGCCAGGGCATTTCAGCCAGCGCGTCAAAATCGCCCGGTTTGATCTCCAGGAGCTTGAAAATGTGCCGGGTAATCTCTTCAGCCTGTTCCCGGGTATGCATCGCGTGACCACCGCTTTGAGGAATGGCCCGGTGGAGCAATCCCCTCGATCCAGTGTGCGCAATGACCGCTCCGGTGGTGGCCCCGCCGCCTGACTCTCCGAACAGGGTCACCCGGTTCGGATCGCCGCCAAACTGTTCGATGTTTTCCTGCACCCATTCCAACGCAGCCAATTGATCCAGGATACCGAGATTTCCGGTCCCGCGCTCATCATCGAAATATTCACCCAGGTAAATAAAACCTTCAACACCAAGACGACGATTATTGGTAACCAGGACAATACCTTCCCGGGCTATATGGGTTCCATCATAAAGCGAGGTCGCGCCGCTGCCGCTGACCTGGCCGCCCCCGTGCGCAAAAACCATGACCGGCAAATTTTTTGTCCCGGGATCTGGTGTCCAGATATTCAGGGTTAGGCAGTCCTCCCCGCGGTCCGGGAGTTGCTGCTCCATTAGTTGTTTCCCCTGGGGACTGATGGGACCGTATGCGGTTGCCTCACGAATCCCGTCCCAGGATTTGGGTGGCCGCGGCGGTTTGAACCTGTTCCGGCCAAATGGTTTTTCCGCAAATGGTATTCCTAAAAAAATGTGAACACCATCTTTAATAAATCCTTCGAGTTTGCCGTATTTAGTACTTATCAAGAAGTTGGCCTCCCATAATTAATTGAAGTATCAAACTCTTTATATAATCGGAGGTGAAAGGATATTGATCCGTCAGGTTATGGCTCCCCGTCTTTGAACCAGGCGGGGTGAATTAATGAGTATATCCTACCCAATTTTTCATCCGGGATAACTCTGCATGAAGTATGTGCCTCCTACTTGACATGGCCATGAATGAAAATTTTAAGCGCTTGTAAGGCTGCGTCTCTGGCCCGGTCCTTAAGCTCATCTTCATTCAGGCTGCCCAGGGGGTGTTTGAGCAGGATGAAGGGGTAATCCGGCAAACCGCGAACCGCGGCTATGGCCCTGGCCGTGGGGATAAACGGTTCTGTTATCAAGGCTGCTGCCGGCCTGCCCAAGTCGTCGATTCCTATTGCGTCGTGCAGACTGCACGAACTGCAGGAGCCTCAATCGCCAAGCCCGGTGATGACCGCGTCAGCCTCCTTTGCCATTTCCTGCATGATCCCTGGATCGCAGTTTGTACCGGCGTGGCCTTTATGCATAACTTTAATCCCGGCCAGTTTGAATTTCTTACTGATCTCCTTACCAATCAGTTCGTGGAGACGGTTTGAGTTCTCTTTTGCGTTTGGCAAAAGTCCCAAAATCATGCCGTCAAGCGTTTTAAGCCGGTCAGCCATGGAGGCTTGTTCTATGTCTGCGTCTTGAACCGGATAGAGATATTTAATGGTCATGTTAACATTCTCCTTATTCTTTGCATCAGGCCAGGGGCAGGTCCTGCATCGGCTTTTCAATGACTTTTATCTGAAAAAGCGAGGCCCGGCCGCGGCTCCACGAAGGGAAAAATGATGAATGGCC
>JAZGHI010000098.1:0-6979 GCA_036480955.1 Candidatus Adiutricales bacterium | reverse complement strand
TAGGACTGGATTCCGAGGCCGTGGAAACGGCGGCCTTTCTGGTGGCCGAGCATCTGTTTCTCATCGAAACGGCTACCCGCAGGGATCTGTCCGAGGAAAAGCTGATACTTTCCTGCGCGCAGAGAGTGGGCGATCTGAACAGATTAAACATGCTCTACCTTTTAACTGTGGCCGATTCCAGGGCCACGGGGGCCATGGCCTGGAACCAATGGAAAGCTGCTCTTCTTAGAGACCTCTATACCAAGATTCTTCATGTCCTGACCCGCAGCGATCTAGCCGGTAAAGAGGCCGCCGACCGAAGAGAACGGGTGAAGCGGAAAGTCAAGGAAATCCTGGGCAAAAAGATGGATTCGGAGCGAATTGAGGCCGGATTGGACGATTTCCCGGCCCATTACCTGGCCGTAACCGGAGCCTATCAGGTCGCCCGCCACCTGCAGATGGAGGACAAATTAGGCGACGACGTGATGGCCTGGGAGGTTCAAAAAACCGAGAACGGCTATTTTAAGATTACTCTTCTGACCAAAGATCGTCCGGGTCTTTTGGCCAGTATGAGCGGTGTTTTGTCATTGAACAGTGTCAATATCCTGGACGCTCAGGTTTTTACCAAGACCAATGGTCTGGCCATCGACATTTTCAGTGTGGATTCACCGCCTGATACGCTCTATCTGGAGGAGGCCTGGGCTAAAGTCGAGCAAGACGTTAGAAAAGTACTTTCCGGAGAAATTGTCCTCGACTTCGATAAGCCCTTGAAGCGTCCGGTATTAAAGGCCAGGAGATTTATTCCGCGGCGGCCGGCCCGGGTCGAGGTGGATAATGACACGTCGGATTTTTATACTTTGATCGAAGTATACGCCCATGACAGGCTTGGGCTTCTCCACGACCTGGCTCAGGTCATTTTCGAGGCAGGCCTCACCATTCACATCGCGAAAATATCTACCAAGGTTGATCAGGTCGTGGACGTTTTCTACGTACACGATTTCGAGGGCCAGAAAGTTGATGAACCGGAACGGATAGAGGAGCTTAAAAAGGTCCTGAAGGCGGTTCTCTGATTAACCCTCAAACGGAGACCTCTGCAAAACGAGTAATTTGAGGTCAAATCGAGGAGCACGAAAATTCAAGCCGCAGGAATACTTGTAGTATTTCGAGGACTTAAATTCGAGCGCGACAAAGAGTTGGGCCAAAGGACGAAGTTTTACAGAGGTCTCAAACGATGATATGATTGATAGAGATACGCCGGGAAGCGAAAGAGCTGAGGTCATTCTTGATTCTTTCGCGCCCCAGGAGCGGCAGGCGATCAAGGACGATCCGCCCGTAAGAAAGGCGCTTGCGTCTCTGGCCGAATATTCCCCGGTCCTGGCTTTGGCCCTGGCCAACCGGCCGGACCTGTCTCGATGGCTTTTCCTCGAAAAATCTTTTCAACGCACGGCTGAAATCCAGACTCTGGAACTCGAACTCAGAAACCAGGTTCGAGATATAAGCAGCCTCCCCGCATTTCAATCCTGCCTCCGCCGCTTCCGATTAAAAGAGCTGGCTAGAACTGCTGTTCGTGATCTGATCGGCCTGGCCGATCTGGCGGAGGTGATGTCCACGCTGACCGATCTGGCGGAAGTATGTCTAAATCACTCTCTCGAGTTCTCTATTCAGGCGGCTGCAGAAAGGTATGGGGACCTGGGTGTTTGCCCGATAATACTTGGTATGGGAAAATTTGGGGCCCGGGAAACGAATTACAGTTCTGATGTGGACTTGATCTATTTGTACCGTGACGGGCCCGATTCGACTGGTTCGCCGGAACCGCAGGTCGTGGCGGAATTTGTTTTTACCATGGTGAATAAAGCCATGTCTGAAATTACGGAGGAAGGGCTGGTTTTCAGGGTGGACCTGGATTTGCGGCCGGGCGGAAAGGACGGAGCGCTGGCCCAGTCAGTGGAAACAGCGCTCAGGCACTACCAGGTACTCGGACAGCCTTGGGAACGAATGGCCCTGCTTAAGGCCAGGCCGGTGGCAGGTGACATTTCCGCGGGCGCTGAATTCCTCGATTCCCTGACTCCGTTTATTTTTCGGCGATATTTAGACTACATGGCGCTGGAGGAACTCAGGAATCTCAAGGCCCGTTTTAAGCGCGAGATACAAGGGAAGCTGCTGCGGCCGGAGAACTCCAGCCGAGTTCGGCCGGAAACTAATGTCAAACTCTCCACTGGGGGTATACGTGAGATCGAATTTTTCGCTCAGGCCTTGACTATCGCCTTCGGCGGCCGCCTGTCACATCTTCGGCAGATCTCCACCCTCAAGGCTTTATCGGGCCTGGCCACTGAAAAAATAATTACAGCAGAGGACGCTAAACAATTATCAGAAGCTTATGTATTCTTAAGAACAGTGGAGCACAGGCTTCAGCTTCGGGAACTGAGACAAACCCATACCCTCCCTCGGGAACGGACCGCCCTGGACATGTTGGCCCGGTCCATGAACTTTACTAAAGCGCCAACCGAGGAATTTCTGTCTGAGTTGACCGCGCAGATGAAACGAGTCAATGACCGATTTCAGCTCCTCTTAGCGGAACCATTAGAAGGGGGTGAAAGTGAAATCACGGTTTCGGACGGAGAAGTCGCTCAGAAAATCGATAACCTGTTGAATAACCTGGATAACCAGGGAACCAGCCTGCGTATTCTTAAGGAACTTGGTTTCAAAAAGGGTCAAGCATCTTTGAGTTCTTGCCGGGAACTGATCGAGGGCCGTTATCTGCCTGATATATTGTCCCGTTACCGCCGACAACTGGAAAGGCTTGTTCCGGTCATGATCGCCAACGCCTCGACCACACCGGACCCGGACCGGGCGCTGAACCATCTGGAACGTTTCCTGACCAGGGTAGGGCCACTGGGTGGATTTTTATTGCTGCTTGTTGAAAATCCGAAGCTGATCCAATTATTAACCACTCTTTTCGGTACGAGTGATTATCTGGCCGGTGTTTTGATCAGTAATCCGTCCATCCTGGATAGCCTGGTTGACCGCCGCAGCGCCAGACTGGTAAAAGATCGGTCTATCCTGAAGGAGGAACTGGCCACCTTCTTGCCGGACGACCTGGATCTAGAAGATTGTCTGTCGCTTATCCGCCGTTTTAAAAATGACGAGATACTTCGCATAGGTCTGTTCGACATCCTGGGGGAGCTTGATTTCAACCAGGTCCAGAATCAGCTCGCTTTTCTGGCCGAAGTGGTGATGGAGTCAAGCCTGGCTAAGGCCGCCGAACAAGTGGCGAAAGGTAATGACGTCCCAGTAGCGGTCATGGGGCTTGGAAAATTGGGAGGCCGGGAGATGAATTACGGTTCCGACCTGGACCTCCTCTTTATTCTTGGCGGCCGGGGGAACTCCGGACGGGCCATGGAACAGGCCGTGCGTGTGGTACAGCGGTTCATCTCCTTTCTCACTATGCCTCTGGCCGAGGGTCCCGGATACACGATTGACTCCCGGCTCAGGCCTTCGGGAACTTTCGGCCCTTTGGTGGTTACACCATCCTCCCTGGCCCGTTATCATGAAAAATCACAACTCTGGGAAAGGCAGGCCCTGATAAAAATTCGTCCGGTCCTGGGACCGGAACGCTTGGGAAAACGGGTAAAAACTTTAGCCCGTAAGGCCGTTTACCAAAAATCTTTGCCGCCGGACGCGGCCCTGCTCATTAATGACCTTCGCCGGCGAATGACCCGCGAACGGGCCCGGCTCAAACCGGACACAGTCAATTTTAAATTCCTGCCGGGTGGATTAGTGGATATTGAGTTTCTGACACAATACCTCCAGATGCGATACGGCGGGAAAATCGGTGGCAATTTACGGTCATCGTCAACTGGAATAGCTCTCAGGGCTCTGCATGAAAAGGGTTTAGGGCCGGCGGGACTGGATAAGGTGTCCGATGCCTATAATTTAATAGCCCGAGTTTCCAGCAGGCTGGGACTGACCTACGGCCGAAGCGGAGACGAAGCCGCCTACCTGGAACGGGAAGTGTCTTCTTTAAAATTACCGGGACTTTTATCCGACCCGCTTACTGAAGTAAGAGAAGCCATGGAATTGACCAGCCGGGTTTACACCGAGGTGTTTGGTCCGGTTTAAAGCGATTCCAAGCCTGGACGGGTTTGATTCAGTGAATATTCCATTAAAGAAACTCTTCATAAATGGCTTTTGTTAAAATTGAACCTATGGTATTTAGAGGTCAATGAGGTTTACCAATCGTCGAAAGAACATGTTCAGGACCTCCCAGCGGCGTCAGCATCGTAACCTCTTGATATTGCTAATTCTTGTTTCTTTTCTTTCCCTGATTATTGCCTTCAACCACCGCATCAATTCCACACTGGCCAAGAATAGATCAGGACCGGATATCATCGAACCGCCCCCTGTCTTGCCCAAGCTGCCTCCGGGTATGTTCCAAGACGAACTCGATTGGCTGGCCGAAACCCGAATTATTGGAAGCACAATGAAGAAAAACCAGACTTTCACTGGTGTACTTCACCGTATGGGTGTGGATTATTTCCAGGCCTATGAATTAACCCGGGCCGCGGCAGATGTCCTGGACTTGAGGAAGGTAAGGCCGGGCGCTGAAATCATACTCAATCTGCGAGGTGAAAATAACGTTCCAGTCCGGCTAGAATTTAATCAAAATCATTTCCAAAGGGTAATAATAGTCAAGACTCTGACCGGGTACGCGGCAACCCTGCAAAAATACGAACCCCTTGTCAGTCTTAAGGCCTCGGAAGGTGAGATCAAATATAGCCTTTGGGGTTCGGCCGTGGAACGCTATAAACTGGACCCGGAAATCGTTCTGAATTTCTCTGATATATTCGCTTATGATATTGATTTTTTTACCGATATCCAGAAAGGTGACAGTTTCCGCATATTATATGAATTAAAATATTTACGGGGACATCCCATGGGGACCGGTCGGATTTTAGCAGCGGAATTCGTCAATAAGGGCAAAAAACTCGAGGCTTATTATTTTAAAAAATCAACGGGGAAGGGGGGTTTCTATGATTCAAAAGGCCGTTCGCTGCGCAAGATGTTTCTAAAATCCCCGTTAAGATATCGCCGGATAAGTTCCTATTTCTCCAGATCGAGGTTTCACCCCATACTAAAAAAATACCGGCCTCATCTCGGTATCGATTACGCCGCCCGCAGCGGGACTCCAGTGGAGACGGTGGCCGACGGAAGGGTGACTTTCATGGGGAGGAACGGCAGTTTCGGCAGGCTTGTGAAAATAAAACACAATCGGACCTATACCACTTACTATGGTCATCTGTTGCGCTACGCTAAAGGTCTGAAAAAAGGAAAACATGTTAAACAAGGAGACCTGATCGGGTACGTGGGCAGTTCCGGGCGTTCCACCGGCCCGCACCTTGACTACAGAATGGTTAAAAATCGTAAATTTATCAATCCCTTGGCTCTGAAACTGGATCCGGCGCCTCTAATCGAGGCCTCTCAGCGTTCACGTTTTCTGGACCATGTTACAGATCTCCGTTCACAGATGGCCGAACAACTGGCCAAGCTCAAATAAAACCTGAGATTTTGTGACCAGGCTCGGACTGGACTTTTTTCTTGACAACAAAGGACATTTTTCATTAGTAATAACCTTAACAGATGGATGGAGCGGGTAATTTTTTTTTTTGTATAATATATGTGCGAAATTTCACTAAAGCACCCCGCCAGTAGTTCCTGTCATTTAGCACCCCCGCCTGATTTTCAGCCGGCTTGTGCCAAAAATGTGTTTAATTATGGAAGTGACCACCAATATTAAGGAGGAATGAACCTTGGCTTTTGAAATGACTTCCGTTAAGTATTCGGGGAAGATAAGAGAGATTAATATCGGACCCGACCAGAACATTACCGTAGGAGGTGAAACTTCCTATCCGTTCTTTCTTTTTGAAGGGGAAATGCCCCATAAACCGAAGATTGCCATGGAAGTATGGGACATGAACCCGGGCGAAGAGTGGCCGGAGGCAGCCAAGGCCCCCTTTGCCGATGTTTTAGATGATCCGGGCGCTTGGGCCAAGAAATGTGTGGAATACGGGGCCGACCTCATTGTTCTGCAGCTTAAGAGTACCGATCCCAATACATTAGACAAAGGCGCGGATGAAGCCTTGGCCGCGGTCAAGTCCGTGGTCGAGGCCGTTGATGTACCGGTAGCGGTTTACGGCGTGGCTAACGAAACGAAAGATACCGAGACTTTGAGCGCCGTGGCCGAAGCTTTTCAGGGCAAGAACCTGATCCTGGGACCTGTCGAGGAAAAGAACCACAAGCAGATCGGTGCTCAGGCAATGGCCTACGGACACATCATCGCCGCAAACACCCCCATTGACGTCAACTTGGCCAAGCAATTAAATATCTTATTGGAAAATCTAGGTGTAACCTACGACAAGATTTTGATTGATCCCACCACGGGCGGTCTGGGATATGGCATGGAATATTGCTATTCGGTCATGGAACGCCTTCGAATGGCTGCTCTGGTCCAGCAGGACCTGAACCTGCAGCAGCCCATCGTCAATAATCTGGGCCATGAGGTTTGGAAGAGCAAAGAAGCCAAGCTGAGCATGGAGGAAGTGACCAATATGGGATACCCGGATGATCGGGGTATTCTGATGGAGACCACGGCCGCCGTAGCCATGCTGCTCGCCGGTTCCGATATCTTGTTTTTGCGTCACCCTGAGACGGTGAAACTCGTAAAACAATACATAGATCTTCTGGCTGAAGGCACTGATGTTGCCGCCGAAGGTTTAAAAGAGGTGCGGCTGGTCCCCACGGATGATCTGCCGGTTATAGAGAAAAAAGAGGTTGAAGCGCCAAAAGAAGAGGCCAAAGAAGAGAAAAAGGCGGCCCCAAAGAAAAAAGCCGCTCCAAAGAAGAAGGCGGCTCCAAAGAAGAAGGCAGAAGCCGAAAAACCCGCGAAGGCGGAGACAAAAGAGGAGCCTGAGGCTGCGGAAGAAGCAAAGGCCCTAGCCGCGGT
>JAZGHI010000097.1:0-2160 GCA_036480955.1 Candidatus Adiutricales bacterium | reverse complement strand
TGGCCATCCATCCATTTTCCCATATCCCTTTTCTCCTTATTTAGGCCTCGATCACAAACATGAGATCATCATCCAAAAGTGGGGTTTCGTTCTCAGCCACAATCTCGAGGATGGTGCCCGCCGATGGTGATTTTACCTTCTGGAAGACTTTCATGGTCTCTAAAAGGGCCAACACCTGCTTTTTCTTGACTGTATCACCCACTTCCACATAAACCGGCTCATCCGGTCCGGGTTGCCTGTAGAATATACCCGCCATCGGCGCTCTTACCTCAATCCGCTTGCCATCACTCATGTTAACAATTACCTCCTGATTCGGTTCTTTAGAAAAATCTCTATTTCGAGTTGAGCCTGCTTAATAAAAAGATACAACACAAATTAGGCCGTAAAGTATGCTTACCATCCTATTCCGCGATAACTGATTCCGGCAGCCTCCTGGTCAACACTTCCACCGTTTCCTCGACCATGTCCTCCAGAATCCGGGCGGCCGGTTTTATCTCATGGATGAGCCCGGAGACCTGGCCTGAAAACGGCCCCATATAATCTTTCTTCTCGGCCTTGTTGAACATCTCGGCCATGGCCGAGGCAAAAAGAACCTGGGTGGGGAAAGGCAAAGGCTCCAAACCTGACTGCTCCCACAAATCATGAAAACTGTTGTAAATGGCCCGGGAGGTTTTCCCGGTATAGAGATATGCCCTTCTGGTGTCCTCGTCGGTGGCCTCGACAATGGTCTCTTTCTGGATAGGCAGAGCTCCCCCCTCAACCGAGGCCAGGAAACGGGTACCGACCCAGACCCCGACGCATCCCACGGCCAGGGCCGCGGCCACCCCTCGGCCGTCTCCTATGCCGCCCGCGGCCAGAACCGGGGTCGGCGCGGCCCCGTCAACAGCCTGCGGCCACAAAGCCATGGACCCGATACGCCCGGTATGGCCGCCGCCCTCATGGCCCTGGGCCGCTACCAGATCCGCGCCCGACCTGGCTATTCTTACCGCGTTCTTGGTATTTCCCGAAATCCCCAGCACTTTCATTCCGGCCGCGTGCGCGTCTTCAACCATGAATCCCGGATTTCCAAGCCCGGCGCAGAAAAGCGGCACACCCTCCTCGATGCAGACCTTTATGGAGGCATGCGGGAGCGATGTGGTGGAAGCCATTTTAATGGTGGCCTCAATCTCCGGCAGCCTCATCTCCTCTTTGATCTTCATTATCCATTCATAATGGGCCTTGGGCAGTGTCTTGATGATATCGCTCAAAGGAAGCTCCGGCGGACCGTCGTAGGTCGAGTCGCCCTGTTCGACTGTCTGAGCCGGAAGAAGCAGGTCTACCCCAAACGGCTTGTCTGTCAGCTTCTTGATCTCTCGAATCTCCTCCCGCATCTCGTCCACGGTAAAGCCGGCCGCGCCAAGAACACCAAGCCCTCCGGCTTCAGACACGGCCACCACCAGCTCAACCGGAGCGCCGGTTTTTTCACCCACCAGGCTGGGGCCCATACCGGCGCTCAAGATGGGATATTCGATATCGAGTATGTCACATAACTTTGTCCTGAGTGTTTTTTTGCCCAATGATCTTCCCCCTGAATTTTAAAGGTTAAGGTTAAAAAACGTCCGCTCTTTAAAACCAAATGTATTTTAATCCCCCAGTGGGGGTTTAATTCCCCGAAGCTTGCTTCGTCTTTCGATCGAATTTTTCCGGTTGATACCCCGTGGCTTGCAGCGGGGTTGTTTATTGAGCTTTATTTATAGGGTTTTTTTTAGATTCTTGATGAATGAAGCTCCCCACGGCAAGCAGTGGAGTATAGAGCGTCAATGAGCCTTGGCTGACGTAAATCTGACGGCTTTCCTCCACCAGATTTTTTTCAGTTATTCGTGCACAAATCAGCTATTCAACCCGCCCCATTTAATTTCGGTTGTATTCCGCACCTCAGGTCGGTTAAATTACGACCCATCTAATTCAAGAGAGAGGGATAGGAAAAATACGGCGGGGGAGTCACGCTTGATACAACCAGACTACAGTGTGCCAGTATTTACGAGCTCGAACTTTAAGGACAATTGGTTTCGGTCGAACTAACCAGGAGATAATTATGTTTAAAACAGAAATATGTGATCTTTTAGGCATCAAATATCCCATTATACAGGGAGGGATGGTCTGGGTGAGTTATAGTGACTT
>JAZGHI010000096.1:0-4722 GCA_036480955.1 Candidatus Adiutricales bacterium | reverse complement strand
GGTCCCTATTCCCGCTTTGAAACCTTTGGGAGCATTCCATGGGGCGGAAATTTTTTACGCTTTTGGTAACATCGGGAAGAGCAAACATTACACTGAAATCGATTACACCCTTTCGGAGACAATGATGTCCTATTGGTCCAACTTCGCCAAAACCGGTGATCCTAATGGTAAGGGATTACCCTATTGGCCGGCCTATACCCAGGAAAAAGATCAGCACATGGAATTAGGGGATGAGATCAAGCCCGGCGTAAATCTTTATAGAGAGGAGTGTGATCTGATTGAAAAAATGATGGCAAACAGCCTCAAAAGTGTCAACTGAAGCATTAACCACGAATTTGAAGAACCTCTAAAAAGGAGCAAGCGGATGACTCAATCAGACACGGAACCAAAAAGAGCCGCGCGATCCAGCATTAAAACTCCAAAAGGAAGAGAAGGAGGAAGGGTATGAAGTTCAAGATGAAACACAGTTTTCTAAAAAGTATTTTTGTGATGGTGGTAATGCTAGCTTTAGCGTTTCCACTAAGCATGACCAGTTCTAGCGCGGCTGAAGAGAAATATCCCACCTGGGAGGAATGGGGCCCGAAAGACTCGGCGGATAAGCCGGTAAGGGGGGGCTATTACCGGTCCGCGGCCGTCAAATACGTGGGCCTGATGAATCCCAACCATTGGCCGGTCAGGGACTGGGTTGCGTTGACCCAATTTTACGAAAGACTTGTCTACCGGGATGGTAATTATAAAGCTTCCATTCCTTGGCTGGCCAAGTCGTGGGAGTTCATCGATCCGCTAACCGTAATAACAAAGCTGGAAGAAGGTGTTAAATTCCATGATGGTTCTGATTTTAACGCCGAGGCGGTGAAGTATCAGATCAACTGGATCCTGGACAAAAAGAATGGGGCCTGGGACAGAGCATATCTAAGGTCTCTAAAATCAGTAGAAGTTTTGGATGAATACACACTCAAGTGGACGTTCAAGGAACCGTGGGCCGCTTTCCCGGGCGCGGTGTTGGCTGGAATTCCGGGCTGGCCGGTATCGGCGGAAGCTCTGAAAAACGACGTGGCCTTACGTGAGGTTAAAGGTCTCACCAGTAAGTTGAAAAAAGAAAAAGCCAAACTGGCTAAGGCTGAAAAGAAAGTCAAGGGTGGTGATCAGTCTGAAAAAGCCGCAAAGAAGCTGGAAAAAGCAAAAAAGAAAACAGCGGCGCTTGATGCAGAGTTGAAGGCCATGAAAGCACGAGTCAAAGGGGCCAAAAAAACTGATCAGGCCCCGGTTGGAACAGGGCAGTTCATTCTGGAAGACGCCCGGCCAGGAAATTACCTCAAGGTCAAGCGCAATCCCAACTGGTGGTATGGTAAAAAAATCGGGAAACCGGAAATGCCCTACTTCGACGGGAAAATTATCACCATTATACCGGATATTTCTGTCCAATTAGCCAGCCTGCGAGCGGGGAAGATAGACGCTATGGGGATCGATAAGGCCTCTTACGCCATGGTTAAGGATGATCCAAATCTGAATGTACACACCTATCCGTTCAACGGTATGGTCGGCCTCAGATTCAACCTGGCTAAAGGCCCAAGCAAAGACATCCGGGTTCGTAAGGCGGTCTCCCACGCCATTGACCGTAAAGCCCTCATAGTGGGCACCCAATTCGGTCTGGCCCGGATCGCTAGTGGACCTTTTCCAGAGGACCACTGGTGCCATAATCCTGAATTGAAGCCGATAACTTATGATCCGGAGCTATCGAAAAAGCTGTTGGCTGAAGCGGGATATCCTAAGGGCCTGACTCTTAAAGGCTATATGGGTGATACTTCTACCTCCGTAAACGTGACTGAAGCCATAAAGGCTATGCTGAATAAAGTCGGGATTAACTGGCAGGTTGACTCCCTCGACGCGGCGGCTCGCTCGGACCGGATGAAGAACCTGGATTATGATCTGGCCAGTGGAGGATATGGTTATATCTGGGATCCGGATTTAATTTCGGTCAATCTTTACCATCCCAAGGGAGGTTTTAATTACGGTCGGAGTAACAATAAGAAGGCTATTGCCCTTATTGAAGCCGGGAAAAAAGAGGTCGACGAGGCTAAACGGCAAAAGATCTACTTTGACCTGGAAAAGGTTCTATACGAGAACTACGAGGATGTCTGGCTGTGGTGGCATGTTTCAATCGTAGCCTACAGCAAGCGTGTTCAGGGATACAACAACGACATGTATATCCGCTGGAGAGAAGGACAGATGTTTTCTCATCCTTTGTGGTTTAAAGAAGGGAAACGTCAATAAAAATCTTTTGCACTGATTCGAGGCATGGTTCGGGTTCCTTGAATAAAAAGCACCTGAACTATGCCTTCTTTATGATATGGAGAAGCATTAAGAATGACAAGCAAGATCGTTGATCACAGTCTGGAAACAGACCTGGTTCCCCGGCCGGTAGAATACTCGGTGATACTCCCGGATGAAAAAGATAGCGAAAATGAACTGCCCCTGGTTTTAAATTTCCATGGCGGCAGAGGCAGCCGGGAAAGGCTGAAACGGCAGAAGCCTTTGTGGGACCGGCTCTGGGACAGCAACAGGATTCCGCCCATGGTCGTGGCCATGCCCTCGGTCAGGAGGCGCTGCTTTTACATGGATTTCAAGGATGGCTCGGAAAAATGGGAAACCTTTATTCTGGGTCCTTTTCTGGACCACCTCCGGGAAACATACCAGGCAACCGCCGATCCGAAGCGGACATTCTTAACCGGCGCTTCCATGGGCGGCATGGGTTCTCTACGCATGGCTTTCCGTTACCCGGAAAGATTCGGTGCGGTAGCGGCCTTGGAACCCGGTATCGAACCGATTCTCTCATGGAAGGAAATGAGGCCCAAGCATCGTTTCTGGCGCGAGGATGAGTTATTTGAACGGGCTTACGGCCAGCCCGTTGATGAGGAATACTGGGCTGAAAACAATCCTGCTTCCATGGCCATTAAACTCGGCGACAGGATCAGGGAGTCAGGTCTTCAAATCTACCTGGAGGCCGGTGACGAGGACCAGTTCTGGCTGTACGAGGGAACTGAATTTCTGCACCAGATTCTGTGGAATCAGAAGATTAAGCACGAGTACCATCTCGTGCGTGGAGGAGACCACATTGGCCCTTCGCTAGGAGAGAGAAACGAGGAAGCGCTGCTTTTTCTGGCGAGAACTCTCAATCCCTGGGGACCGCCGCCCCAGGCCTTGGAACCGTTTCTGAAGTCTTTTAAGGAGCAAGCAGCGGCGCTGAATATAAAGGATCATTTCAATGAGTAAAGGAATTGACCATCTAGCCAAGGAACGAATCTGGAGTGAATCAGTATACGCTGATTGCGTGAGCGCTGACGGGAGAACCGGTTATATGCTGCGGTTAGGCCGATATCCCGACCAATCCACATCATGGCTCTGGGCTTTTACCTTTACGCCCGATACCATCTTTGGCTACAACGACCATTGCCTTGCTTGTCCCCAAGCGGCATCAGCGGTGGAGGAACCCGACCTGGTATATGAACAGCCCGGGGATTCTTCCGCTCTCTTTCAGCGGCATGGCTCACGGGATAATCCGAGCGGCGCCATGGTCTCGGTCAAGGTAATGGCCCATCAGGGCCGGACCGCGCCGCATGGTTCAGGAACCATACCTCTGTCGATTGAAGCACGCATGAGGCCAAGCAATCCGCCATGGAGGATAAATCCCTATCGCAGTGAGTGGATTGGCGAGGTTGACGGAACAATGCAGATCGACGGGAAGAAGCTGAAGGTGCAAGGATTGGGACACTGGCACGAGCAGCACCAGAAAGCCCCGCGCTTTCAAACACCTTTCACTTACATATCACTTCGGGGAGACGATTTGTGTCTGGTTGGAACAGCCACCGAGACCGAGGACCTGGGGCACGTGGTGATATCATCAGAAGCTAAAAGGATTATCTCCATAGATATTGATCCTCCCGCGAAACGACGCGGTATCCGCGTAACGGTTCAGGGAGATGAACGATTGGAGGGAACCATCTTTACCGCTCACGATTACTCGGTGCCGATTTACGGTCATCCACGTCCGGGAACAATAGTAACTGCACGATTCGGCGACAGCATACTTTCAGGTTGTGTCAATGACTGGCGACCGCCTGATGCGATTTGATGATAGAGTTTTATTTATAGAGGTTTTTTTTAGACTCTTGCTGAATGAAGCTCCCCACGGCAAGCAGTGGAGTATAGAGCGTCAATGAGCCTTGGTTGACCTAAATCTGACGGCTTTCCTCCACCAGATTTTTTTCAGTTATTGGTGCGCACATCAGCTATTCAACCCACCCCATTTAGTGTCTGTCCAGAAATGATGATAATTTTTTTCCGAAGGAAAATAAATGTCTATAATTTTTTACCGAAGGAAAATAAATGTCCGTAATTTTTTTCGTCCAACAAAGAGATTGGGGAAAATAACCATTTCCGGACGGGCACTAGTTAATTTCGGTTGTATTTCGCACCTTAGGTCGGTTAAATTACGACTCGTCCAATTCAAGAGAGAGGGATAGGAAAAATACGGCGGGGGAGTCACGCTTGATTCAACCAGACTACAGTGTGCCAGTATTTACGAGATCGAACTATAAGGACAATTGGTTTCGGTCGAACTAACCAGGAGATAATTATGTTTAAAACAGAAATATGTGATCTTTTAGGCATCAAATATCCCATTATACAGGGAGGGATGGTCTGGGTGAGTTATAGTGACTT
>JAZGHI010000095.1:0-5874 GCA_036480955.1 Candidatus Adiutricales bacterium | reverse complement strand
GTTCTTAACTGTTCCGAACTATAGAATTTGCTGGCCGGCTGGTTGACGCGCAAGGTGTGAAAATGTTCCACGGCTGGGAACAGATGCGGTACGTCTGTATAGCGGCCGATAACACCACCGCCATATCCAAAAACACCGACAATACCGCCGTGTTTCCAGTGGCCGACCTTTTGTTTAAATGAGAGCTCTAACTGCCCCAGAAGGTCGTTCGCTGTCGCACTGCCGCCTTCATCGGCGGCTCGTTTCAGATCTGTGACGAAACTCGGCCACGGACCTTTTTCGAGCTCGTCAAGAAGAGGGGTTTCGTGAGTTGGCATATTTACCTCCACATTTTATGTTGAGCGACTGTGATTTGAAATTTCATAAACTACGTGTCTTGGGACTAATTATTCAAGTAGAGCCTTATCACCAAGGCCCCGACTCACCTCCTTCCCGCTTTTTGTTTATTGTAAGTAACAATTCAGCTGTCTCTCGCTTCAACTATCGCCGTATGTTAAAAAATGCACAATTAAAAGTAAATGCTTAATTTCGAAAAAATTCAAGGTGAATATAAACTCGCTGCTTAATCTTTAGTTAACGAAAATTGAATTATGGAAATGCTAATGTTTTCAAGCCTTCTGACAGGCCGAAAAGATGAAGGATTTGAAGTTCTGCGGATTATTTGAAAATATCTCATCCCTAAAACCAGCTCTGATCCCCGACTACGATGATTCTATTTTAGATCTCAAAGTTGAGAGCATTTAAATCTGTAAAGAAATTGCCGGGTTGAGGTTATGAAACCGGTCTATCAGCTCAATTTCTATAGGTTTTCCAGGTCGCGCGCACCTGGGAGCATGTAGTAGGTAGTGCTGCCACTGGACCAGGGTTGCAGATCACCAGCTTCGATCATGGCTTGCACTACTTTTTTAATCTCCTTCTTTTTTAGTCCGATGCCTTTGGCTACATCACTGAGATAATGCATCTTCTTGGTTTTCGATTTTTTCTCCATCCATTCGATAATATTTTGTTTGATCTCGGCATCTTCCATTATTTAACCTCCCTAGGGCCAGGCCCCGAGTGAATTATGCGTGGACTATATGATTTTCAAGGCTAGTTGTCAAGAGACATATAAGGTAAGACGGCGGTAATTCGAGAATTGATAAGGATTTTGTTAAATTAATCACAAATATCATTCATCCTCCCCCAATCCTTCCAACTGCCCACGAATCAGTCCCGCTTCATCCTCTTTGCCCAGGCGGAGATAAATATCATGAGCCATCTCGAGATAGGGTATGGCTTTGCTAGTTTTCCGGGTCCGCTCATACACGTCGGCCAGACCGACCAGCCCCAAGGCCATGCGCTCCCGATCGCCAATTTTATCGGCACAAGTTATCAACTGACGGTAATTGGATTCAGCTTCATCCGCCGAGCCTTTAGCTTTATACAGGGGTATGATTTTTTCGAGAAAATAAATGGATCCAATAGTATCGTTATGGTCTCGGCAGAGCTTGAGGCCCTTCAAGGAAGCGTCCAGAGCTCTGTCCAGATCCTCCTCGGCCAGAGCCAGATCCCCTGCCCGGTCCAGCACTCGGGTTCTCAGCTGTGGATTGCCCATTTCCTCACAGGCCTGTTGGGCCTCCTGAAAGAAAACATCAGCCTTACTATATTGTTTATCCGAAAGGGCCATATCACCAAGATCGAGTAAAACCTGAACCAGGCCCTCATGTTGACCGCTGGTCCGGCACACACGGGCGCACTGCTCGAAAAAATCCTCAGCCGCTTCGAGCACTTTATCTTTCAGATAAATACTCCCGATACCATAAAGGGCCGAGGCCTCTGCCTCCCTATCTCCATCGATCCTGGCTATTTCAAGGGCATCGGTTAATTCCTCCATTCTCGAGTACTTATCCATTACCCTATCCCTTGGCCAGGCGCTCCTTAATTTTTTGACCCACCTCCGGGTTCACCTGGAATTTCAGAATCTCGGCCTCCTGATAATGCTCGCTGGCTTTTTCCGGTTGGCCGGTGTTCAGGTATATAAGGGCGAGGCTGTTATGGGCCAAGGCAAAATTAGGATCCGACTCCAATATTTTCTCATACATGATAATGGCCTGATCGTAGTTCTGCTGACGCTCATAAATACGGCCCAATGACAACTTGGCCGGTATCAATTCCGGATTCAACTCTATGGCCTTCTCAAAATACTCGATGGCCTCATCAAGCCGATTATCGAGCATCAGGGCAAAGCCGATATTATTATAGGCCAGCGTGGCCCGGGGATTAATCTCGATGGCCTTCTCGTTCATGGCCACGGACTCATCAAGTTCCTTTTGTCTTAAATAAAGACCGCCCAGGTTGATATAAGCCTCGACCATATTCGGATCCAGCTCCAGGGCCATCTTAAAAGCGAAGACTGCATCCTGAATCTCTCCTTTCTGAACAAATGCCAATCCCAGGTTATAATGCGCGGTCGGATTTTCGGGCCGGGCGCCTATAAACTGCTTCAAACGGTCTATCATTCCGTCGACTTGAACGTCGTCATCAAAGTCCATTTGAGTTCCTTCCTTTAAACAATGCCTTGACTAAGGCATTTACCAAAAACGTGTTTAAGGTTTTTTAAAAAAAACGTATTTCAGATTTTATTTCAAAACCGTTACCAATACGGATCTCGTCCTCGGGCCGTCGAATTCACAGAAATAGATACTCTGCCAACGCCCCAATCGGAGCCGTCCGTTTTCAAATGGAATCATTTCCGACGGACCGACCATGGTTGATTTTATATGGGCCGGCGAATTTCCTTCAGCGTGCCGGTAAGGCCTATCCCATGGTACGATCTCATTAAGCGTTTCAATGATATCAGACCGGACCCTCGGATCCGCGCCTTCATTCACCGTAATGGCGGCCGTAGTATGAAGGACATACAAGACAACGGCCCCCTCTTTCAGGCCACTCTCCGTTACTTTTTCCTGAACCTGTCTGGTGATGTCGATCATCTCGGTGGTGGCCTTAGTCCTGATGGTTATCTTACCGGTCATCGTCCGTGCTCCTAATCCGATTCACGCGCTCCGGTCGGCAGGATGAGTCCGGATTCCGCGTCCCTCACCATCCCGCCGGCCAAATCTTGGTCTCTGGTCGCAGCAAGATTCAAATCAAATGAACGCGCGACCAGGGTTTGTATGAAAACGGGCCGTCTTAGCAGGCTGACCTCTTCGCTCAGGTTCATACCCAGAGCCAAGGCCCCTTCGGCAAAATCGACTTCCCCTTCTACCAGGAAGATGAGGGCCGTTTCCTCCAGACGCCGCTTTAACACAGCCGTCATTTCCGGATTGAATATCTCCTTCTCCGCCTTTTCGTACACGGCCATCCTTTGTTCGGCTTTCTGTGCCTCATTCAAGACAAGAAGCGAGTTTTCAATCTCTCTGAATTTTTGATAGTACGGTTCGAGTTCGTCAACTAAAATCCAATTAGCCAGGAATTTATGCTCCAGAAGCCGGGCAGCCATATTTTTTAAGTTAACTTTCCCCGCCAGCTCATCGGTTTCTATCATATTATAAACAATCTGTTCCTCTGGGAGAGGCACGGCCTGGCCCAGGCGCAGAAATTCTTCGTACTCCGTTGGAACTGTCCGGCCCAGATCAAACGTCCGGCTCGCGGCCTCTTGAAGTATGAAACGAATGTGCTCCGGGGGGACCTCGAACAACAATCTTTCCTCCCGGCCGGATAAGTTTTTGACAAACTGTTTCAGCGCGCTCTCGGTCAGATGGAAGCTGTCACATTCGTTAAAACCCTGAGACTGGCTGATAACAAAACTGCACACGTTTATTCCCCTGGGCTGGGCCGGAATGCACAGCAGGCCATAGCGGATATCGGGTGGGTCATAGAGGCTGATATAGCCCAAGGCCGGTCGCTTCGCGGGAGGTTTAAAGAGTGAACGGCCCCGGTTCTTAAAGCTCGTATCCGGCTCTATTCCCGCCTGCTCCAGACGATAAACCGCCTTCCTGATCATCTTGACAACGGCCTTGTCCTTCAGGCCTTCTTTTAATTGAAGAAGATAATTTATGACCTCAACTCTTTTTTCATCGGCTAAATGAGCTATAAATTCGGTTTCGAAGCCGCCCAGTTCTTCCGTGGCCGTTTCAAATAATCCCACCGGATCATCCGTGGGAAGTTTTTGAAGCAGGTTATCGGCGGCTTCCTCAATCTTATTTTTCATTTCCGGTGAAAGATTCTTATTCGGCTTTTTACGGCGTTTGGCCATTTCATCTCCTTGACGGGCTGCTTGCTTCAGCCTCTGGAATTCACCCCGGTCGATACTAATTTATCGTAAAGAAAGGCAGGCGGCTACTTAAAATTTTAATTTTCATTTCCCTGAAAGACCCATATTACTTGAGAATCTAAATACTGGCCGATCTTCCTTTAAATAACCTTGACCAAGGCCAAGGGGCTTGAGTATGATTTCGACGCCGCAAATAAATCGATCCAAAGGATAACGATGAAGGTAACCGAAGAAATCTATTTCTACCCCTGGGAAAGTTACACTCAAAATAACTGCAACAGTATCCTGATTTCGGGTGAAGTAAAAGCTCTGGTCGATCCCGGCCACAAAGCCCCTTTCCCCCAACTGGCCGCTCAGTTGAAAAAAGACGGAGTGGACCCCCATCAATTAGATCTGATCATTAATACACACAGTCATCCCGATCATTTTGAAGCCAGCCAGGACCTCGCCCAACACGGTGTGAGGGTGGCCATGCACCCAGAAGGTGAGGAGTATCTTCGGAAGACGGGACCCATGTTTTCCCGCGCCACGGGTCAAGATGCCCCGCAGATCCAGATTGACCTTCATCTCGTAGAGGGCGAACTCGAACTGGGTTCAAAAAAAATTCTCATTTACCACACCCCTGGACACTCGCCGGGCAGTGTCTGTCTTTATTTGCCGGCCGAAAAGGTGCTGATTTCAGGTGACCTTATCTTCGCTCAGGGAGTAGGACGGTTTGATTTTCCAGGCGGCAGCGGCGTTGAGCTAAAAAAAAGCATCGAGCGCATGTCTGAATTGGATGTCGAGGTGGTCTTACCCGGCCACGGTGGAATTATTTCCGGGCGTGATATGGTGGAACGTAATTTCAGTCTTATACGGGAATTTTACTTCCCAATGCTTGAGTAGTCATAAAATCCCCAGGCGCTTCGCCAGTTCATTTTTAATTCTGCTCAGCCTGGCTGCGAACTGATTTTTCATTCCGGTCCGGGCGTCTATCCAATCCGGATCATGATCGACCTTCGGTTTAATGGCCGATCCGGAGATTCCAGACTTCTTCAGAGCATCAGAAACCTTCTTTTCATAGACTCCTGATAGTTCTTTCACACTTCTTTCATATTCCAGGAAGAGATCTTTAAATCTATCGAGTTCTTCCCGGCCTCCGTCACCTGCCAAGTTTTCAATTACGGCCATCCCTTTGATGTTTTCACTACCGATCGTCAGATTATCGATCACGATTTTTAAAAGCTTATCCCTGATAAATGAGCCTTCATCGTCTCCGAAATCCTCCAGAGCCTGAGGCAGGTTTTCGGGCTTTATCCGGCCGTCGTTTATTTTAAGCAGCAGGCCGCGGGCCTTGTTTTCCCTGTCCTTTTCTTGGAGTTCCGTCTGCTCCTCTTCGGATTGGACCAGGTCTTTGGTCCTTTCCATGACCAAATCAAGCGTGCTTTTTATCTCAGCCATAACTATTCCCGATAAAAAAATTAAAAATCCCGACTAAGTTTCCGTAAGTCAGGATTCTGGCAGCATTCATTCGGACCACCTAACGATCGAGCAGATCTGCCTGCTCTCGGCGATCAATACTCACGGGGTAATTTATTCAACTCGGCCTTGGTGAATACCGGGCCGTCCTTGCAGACGTA
>JAZGHI010000094.1:0-2931 GCA_036480955.1 Candidatus Adiutricales bacterium | reverse complement strand
TTTATTTTGGACATCAATGATCTTATTTAAAATCCTCAAATTTATATACATTCGCCGCTTCCGCATCAAACTCGTCCTGAAGGACCCTTCCTAAATTTTTCTGAGAGGCGGTTTTGGGGATGGCGTCCACCACCTCGATATAGGAAGGCACGCTGTTGCGCTCAAGACCCTCCAGGCAGGTACTGAAAATACTTTTTATGTCCGGCGGCGAAGAGCCGTCCGGTACAACGGCCGCGACCAGGTCACTTTCGCCCGGGGCCTCTGTTGCGGCCGGGATTCCAAAAACGCAGACGTCGGTCACATCCGGGTGCCCGGCGATAACGGCCTCTACGTACTCGGGCATGATAAAATCACCCTGGCGCCTCAGTCCCCCGCCTTTGCGAAAATCGAAATACAACCAGCCGTCCTCGTCCGTATGGACCATGTCCCCGGAACGCAGCCAGCCGCCCCTGGTCTTGGCGTCCGAAGCCTCCTTGTTACCGTGGTATTCCACCTCGGGTTTCCCCGCGGCCGGCCGGGATATCAATTCCCCAACCTCGCCAGGTTCGCAATCAGTGTCATCCTCACGCACGACCCTTATCTCAGAGCCCACGGGCGGTTTGCCGAAAGAACCGACAGGGCCCACACCCGGCGGCTTGTGAGCGAACCCGCCCTCAACCGCGGCGTACCATTCATGTATTTTCACGTTGAACCGCTCTTCAAACGATTCCCAGATGGGACGGGGTGTACCCGCGCTTAGGACCAGCCTGACCGGATTATCATTATCATCCGGCCTGACCGGTTCGGAGTATATACCCATCATCATCCCGCCGAGGAGCGAAAAGGTGGTACATCCGTGAGCGCGGCATACGTCCCAGATACGGCTCTTGGTGAACCGGCGGCTGATAACGGCCGGAATGCCCAGCACCAGGGCCGGACCCAAGGTTACGGCCTGGGCGTTTCCATGGGTTAGTGAGAGGCCGGTGTAGAGCTTGTCGTCCTGAGTATAACCCCAGATTCCCTGGCCCAGGGCCGCCGAGCTCTGGAAACGATTACGGGTCTTAATCCCTTTGGGGTCACCGGTTGTGCCGGAGGTATAGATGATCATGAAATAATCGTCCGCGGGATTCTCCCTAACGTCATAGGCCGGCACCTCAGGGCCTTTCAGTATCTCAGTCAAACTGGGATAATCCGGCGAGACAGGGACGTTGAAATCGTCTCGGTAGACCACACCTAAAGTTTTCACATCGGGCAGAACGGATAAGGCCTCACCCATTGGTTCCATGAACTCGGCCGCGAAAATAACACCTTTTGAGCCTGAGTTTTTTATCTGGAAACTCAGCTTGGAACCCTTTGATCTCGGATCGATGGGGACTACAATCGCGCCCAGGACGGAGGCAGCGTAAAAGGTCAAAACCACCTCCGGGTGATTACGCATAAGCAACGCAAAGGTATCGCCCCGGCCGATACCGTTTTCCTGGAGAGTCCTGGCCAGCTTCCGGCCATTTATCACCAGATCCGCGTAGGTCAAAATTTCATCAGGGTGCGGGAAGTTGTCAAAGGTTACCACAGGGAAGTCGGGATTTTCCTCGGCTTTGGCGTCCATATCGAAAGCCAGAATCCCGGGAGCCTTACTCTCGGCCATAATCGTCTCCTTCCAATCTTATAATTTTCACGGAAGTCTGGAGGAAACCGCTGCCGGCAGTTGGTTATTAGCGACCAATAAATACCGCGGCCCTCTACAAAAACTACATTTCAGTCTGGTCATCCTACTTGAAATATGGATAAAAAGCAATTTTTTCAGAGCTTGTTTTAAGTTTGTCAGACAACCTCTAGAAACAGCGCTGGGGCGCAATAACCGCCGGAGAATCGCCTTGGTCGTTGCCGGCTCTTGCGAAAATTACTTGCACCGTGTCTTTCCAAATAGTAAACTAATCTTGAATTTGAATTCCATTTGTAACTTTTTCTTTATAAAGTCGAGAAACCCGAGGAGGGAACAATGGCGGAGGACCTTCAAGAACGCATCGAGACCTTGGCCCGGTGGATGGCCGAGGCTGATAAGCTGGTGGTATTTACTGGAGCCGGAATCAGTACGGATTCAGGGCTTCCGGATTTTCGAGGACCTGACGGGGTCTGGACCCGAAGGGATAAAGGGCTTCCGCCGAGTGAGAAAAAACTCGATTGGACGTCCGTGGAACCGAACGTAGCCCACCACGTAATTGTAGATTTGCAGCAAGTGGGCAAGCTAACTTTCCTGATTTCTCAAAACATAGATAATCTCCACCTGAAATCCGGGATTCGCCCCGAACTTCTGGCCGAACTGCACGGCAATCTGGAACAGGTGAGATGTACTCAATGCGAGCTGACCTATCCAAAGGATACCGAACTGACCGCGTGCAAATGCGGGGGTGAGTTTAAATCCAGCGTGGTCGGCTTCGGTGATTCTTTGCCCTCCAAGGATCTGACGGAGTCGTTTCAACATTCCCAGGCCTGCGATTTATTCCTGGTAGTGGGGTCGAGTCTGGTTGTTACCCCGGCGGCGGAAATGCCGAGACTGGCTCAACAAGCAGGGGCGCGGTTAGTAATCATCAATCGGGGGGAGACACCCCTGGATCATATGGCCCAACTTCGATTCGACGAAGACATCGCCAGTGTTCTGCCGCCGGTCGTAGAAAAACTTAAGAGTATAATATCGAATTAGGCTCTAGCCTTTAAAACGGGCTTCATGCTCGTACCGAACCTCCGCGCCCTTCTGTTATTTTTCCGCTATTCTCTCCGGCTATCTGGAATGGGGGGTAATCCATCTTTTTAAACGAATCAGGGTGGCTGTTTATAAAAAGTAGGAATAGCCGGTTAACTAGAAGTAAGAACTGATAGCGGATTCCTTGATTATAATTTTTCCTTTGGCCGGATAGCTCGAGTATTACCAAACCTTCCTGACGCGGATATATA
>JAZGHI010000093.1:0-5045 GCA_036480955.1 Candidatus Adiutricales bacterium | reverse complement strand
GAGACAATGGAGTAGGGAACCTCTGTTACCTTGGTGATGAATTTCAAATATCACTGCAGACTTGGTCTGCCCGGTTAGAGTAGTGTAGATAAAAACATGAGAAACTACGTCCTCGTTTCCTCCTTATGGGAGCAGGCCCTGCCTGCCCGCGATTTCTGACTGGATCTACCCGGCCAGTTTAAGCGCAATCTCAGCTACGTGCCTGCCCTGAAAACGGGCCGCGTCTAATTCGTTTTCAGTAGGCATCCGCTGGCCTTCCCCTCCGGCAATGGTCGAGGCGCCATATGGAGAGCACCCGGTAATCTCATCCATCCTCATTTGACCCTTGAAGGTATAGGGCAGGCCCACGATAACCATCCCCTGGTGAAGAAGGGTGGTGTGAAAACTCAATATGGTGGACTCCTGCCCGCCATGTTGAGTGGCCGAACTCGAGAAGACACTGCCGACCTTACCCACCAGGCCGCCGGATTGCCAAAGGTCGCCAGTGGCGTCCATGAATTGACGCATCTGGCCGCACATATTCCCGAATCTGGTAGGTGTGCCGAAGATAATGGCCCCAGCCGAAGCCAACTCGTTTACTTCGCAAACCGGAACATGGGCTATGGTTTTTTGAGCTTCCACGGCCCCCATTTTTTCCAGGACCTCTTCAGGCAGGGTTTCCGGCACTCGGAGCAGTTTTACCTCTACCCCGCTGACCTCTTCAGCCCCTTCAACCTCAGCCAGGGCCATACAGTAGATATGGCCGTAAAGCGAATAGAATACTACGAGAAGTTTCATCGCCTTTCCTCCTTTTCCAGACTAACCGCAGTTTGAACACTTTGTATCTATTAATTTATCGCTTTTTAATAAAGACGCAAGACCCGTCCTTACGAGACAAGGAATTTAATATCGTCGACTGTGGTGCTGGAGTTGTTGTTACGGGGCAGGGAGGGGTCTCCAGGCGAGGCTAAATCTCACCTGGAGTAAGTCAATGGTCCTGGATAATGGAAAAATTACTGCATTGGTCCTAAATAAGACCCGAATAGCGGCCATTGCCATCACGGGAATCAAGAACCTGCCGTGCTCCGGCTATGCTGTACTTCTCCACTTTGAGCAGTGATTTGATCTCCAGTATTTTCTGAACGCTACGCTCATTATACCGTCTCTGACGGCCATTAGTTCTCTCCGGCTGGAGATAGCCGTTAAATTCATCTTCCCAATAACGAATGGTATGAATCGGTACCTCTACCAGGTCTGAAACTTCCCCGATAGTGAGCCAGTTTTTTTTGATCATCATAACCAAAACGGACCTCCTGTGTAAGTTTCACAGAAAGAAGGAAGCAAATTCCGGGCCAAAAGTAAAATTTGATAATTACTTGAAAATATTAAAAAAATTTATGAAGCTCATGGAAACTTTAGAAAACTGTCAAATTTTTGGCAAGAAATTCCGGCAAAAGGGTTCACCTATTCCTAGTGTTTGAGTCTAATTCCCACTCAGGTTTTTCATTAAATTTGATATAACCTTATCTTTCCAGGCGGCGCGTATAACCGGCCGGATAATCTCAGCATGTAATCTCTCCGGTTGGCAATATCACGGTCCGCCTGAAAAACCGGCGGAATACTAAATGTTACTGAACCTTGTTGAATGAAAATGAATTCTTTGATATAAGCTATTTAAGTCCCTGAGACTTACGGATAATTCTCTGAAACGAAAACAGAAATGGATCGTGGCCGTCTCATGGTGTCGGTTTTCTATCTCTTTTCCCTGAACTACCATTTTAACCGGATTTCTGTCCCGGTATGAAAAGAAAGAGTTTTCAGCCATGAAAGCTTTCATAAAGAAACTGTTTCGGCTGAATTCATTGGCTCTGAGTATCGCTCTGGCGGTCTTATTGATCACGGTATACATCCTCGGGGTTGAATATCTGGAAGTCATGGAACTCAAGGCACGTGACCTTCGTTTTCAGCTTCGAGGTGTGATAAAGCCGGGCCCGGAGGTTGTCCTGGCAGTGGTTGATGAAAAAAGCATCGATGAACTAGGCCGGTGGCCCTGGCCGCGGTCCAGGATAGCCGAAGTAATTAGAGCCCTGGATAAGGGTGGAGCAAAGGTAATCGGATTTGACATCGTTTTCGCTGAACCGGAAATCAACGATTCCCAGAAACTTATTACCCGGCTCGAAGAGGAGATAAAAGTTCAGGGCGTAAAGAACAAGTCTTTTTCCCGGCTTCTGGAAAAAGAAAAGAAGTTGGCCGACAACGATCTCATCCTGGCTCAAACTATATCAGAAACCGACACACCGGTAATTCTTGGTTACTTTCTGCGTGTCACTAAAGATCGGACCGTGGCCCACATAACCGAGGAACAGGTTCAGGCCCAGATTGATCGGCTGAAAAACTCCCACTACACCTTCGCCAGACTTTCGGCTCCGAATATCGAGCTGCAGGATACTGAGTTTACCAGGGCCTTCATGCCTGTGGCCAATATTCCTTTGTTGAGCGACAGGGCGGTGGCTTCCGGCTATATGAACACCTTCCCGGATATAGACGGTGCGGTCCGCTGGCTGCCCCTGGTTATACAGGTGAAGGACAGGTTTTATTTACCGTTATCACTTCAGATTCTGCGATACTATTTGGACGACGTGCCCGCTTCGATTTCTGTAAGCGAGTTAGGAGTGGAGGCGGTAAAAATCGGGCCGTATGAACTGCCCACCGACGAATTCGGCCGGTTCCTTATTAATTTCCGGGGCCCGACCTATACCTTCCCCCATTACTCGATGGCCGACATTCTGTCCGGTAAATTCAAGCCCGGGACCTTTAAGGATAAGATAGTGCTGGCCGGTGTCACGGCCCAAGGCATATACGATATGCGGGTCACACCGTTTGAGACTGGGTATCCGGGTCTTGAGATTCACGCCAATGTCTTGGACAGCATCCTGAAAAAAGATTTTCTCATCTCTCCCCAATGGTCGTCAATTTTCGACCTGCTGGCCATACTTCTGGCCGCCTTAGCCTTAGGTCTGGTCCTGCCGAAACTCTCGGCCGTGTTAGGACTCGTTTTCGCGGCAATTGTACTGGGAGCCGAGGCCGGCATGAATTACTTCTTTTTCACCAGAGGGCTCTGGCTTAACCTGATTTACCCGGTTATAGCCGTGATCCTCATCTACATCGGGGTAACGATTTTCAGATATATCACCGAAGAACGCGAGAAGCGGAAGATAAAAGGCGCTTTCACCAAACATGTCCACCCCTCGGTTGTCGAGGAGATGCTGAAAAATCCGGATATGCTTAAATTGGGCGGTCAGAAAAAAGTGCTGACCGTGCTCTTCTCCGATATCAAGGGTTTCACCACCATCTCCGAGCAGATGGAGCCGGATGCCCTTATTCAACTGATGAATGAATACCTCACACCCATGACCGACCTCGTCTTCAAATATGACGGCCTTCTGGATAAATACATTGGTGACGCTATAATGGCTGTATACGGCGCCCCTCTCGAAATGGAGGACCATGCTTTGAAGGCCTGCCGCACCGGTCTGGAGATGGTTGAAAAGCTGAAAGAGCTGAGACAAATGTGGGCCGAGATGGATCCGGCCATTCCGTATATTGACTGCCGCATCGGATTGAACACCGGCGTAATAGTTGTCGGGAACATGGGTTCGCAGGACCGGTTCGATTACACCGCCGTGGGTGACGACGTCAATCTGGCTTCCCGGCTCGAGGGAGCGAGCAACGAATACGACACCCATATCATCATTGGTGAGACAACCTATGAACAGGTGAAGGAGGAAATGCTCTGCCGTGAGTTGGATTTAATCGAGGTCGTGGGTAAAACGCGGCCGGTTCGTATCTATGAACTCCTCGGAGAAAACGGCCGGGCGTCCAAAGACCAGGTTCAACTGACCAATGCCTTCCGGCAGGGTCTCAGAGCTTATCGGGGCCAGCAATGGGACCGTGCCGTTAAAATATTTTCCCAGATCAATGGATATTACCCTGAGGACGGACCGACTAAAGTCTTCCTGAAAAGGGTGGCTGAATTTAAGAAAAATCCGCCGGCCAAGGATTGGGACGGCATTTATGTCATGACTACCAAGTAACTGGAAGGTGTTTCGACTACTAGATATTTTGGGCCGGTTCGTTCTTACCGCCATAGAGCGTATGGGCCAGCTTATGCTGTTTGGCGCCAATACCGTGCTATGGACCTTCCGTCCGCCCCTTCGAGTCCACGCCATATTCGATCAGTTGGAATTCGTGGGTGTCAAATCCCTGTTTGTGGTCATTCTAACCGGGGCTTTCACCGGAGGTGTTTTCACCCTCCAGGTATATTTTGGTTTTTCCATGTTCGGCGCTGAAAGCTTGGTCGGCGCCACCGTGGCTCTGGCCATGACCCGCGAACTGGGACCGGTCTTAACCGCGCTCATGGTTACCGGCCGCGCCGGATCGGCCATGGCCGCCGAATTGGGAACGATGAGGGTAACCGAGCAGATCGACGCTTTGTATGTCATGGCCGCCAACCCGGTTAAATACTTGATAGTCCCTCGCGTTCTGGCCGGGACGTTAATGCTGCCGCTTCTGACCACTATTGCCACCGCCGTGGGAATCGTTGGCGGATACCTGGTCGGGGTGGGTCTTCTCCACATAAACCGGGGCATTTTTATCAATAATATAATCCAGCATATCGAACCGTGGGATATTTTTAACGGACTGATAAAATCCTTTGTCTTCGGTTTCATACTGGCCCTGATTGGGTGCTTCAAAGGATTTTATGCCCAGGGTGGAGCCGAGGGTGTGGGCCGGTCCACCACTGAGGCCGTGGTCCTGGCCTCGGTCTTGATCCTGATAAGCGATTTTATCATGACCGCCATTATGTTTTAGGCCGGATACCTTTCTCGTTTTGTATATGTTCCCACCAACGCTGGCCTTGAACCCGTCTTTTATTTTCGAATCATCTCCAAAAGAGTTGATGAAAATGATAAGGATTCAAGGGGTCAAGGGTCTAAGGATTCGAGTGAAATGCTTAAGAATTACAGAGATCTGAAAGTTTGGCAAAAGTCATACGGACTATGTTT
>JAZGHI010000092.1:0-3543 GCA_036480955.1 Candidatus Adiutricales bacterium | reverse complement strand
AACGATTGATCAACATAGTTTTCATGTTATTAATGGCCTAAAATAAAACATTAATATGACAAACGCTCTAGTCATCATAAGCTTTAGAGGTAGATCGGGTCAACCCAAACATCGTTTCCAGAAACATCGTTTCCCGTATATTCCGTTGAGAGGCCCGGGATAAAAAGGCTCAACCGGTCCAATCGCGGCTGCAGGTCGGCTAGTAAGCCAGGCAGGCGGCTAGCCGCCGGAATTGAGACTACAACCTCCAGCCTGTTCATTTTACGGGCCCTAACCGATGCTTCTCTGAGCAGAACAGCCAGGTCCCCTTCCCGCCCCGGAAGAAACCCGTAGTCAGCCACGGCCAGACGCCTGACCACCGCCTTATGGCCGGAAGCCTTGTCGGTTGTGGTCACGCGCACGGATTTTCCCTGGTCCCAAATACCGACAGCGGCCGTCAATTCGCTGGAGTCAAACAAACCGTATATGTTCCTCCATCCGTAATCAGGTAAACGGGACAACCTTTTGTTTAAACTAGCGGCTGTATATGGCTTAAAAAGTTCTTTTCCAGCCTGGGTCGAGTTGAACAATCCGACCAACGTTTTTATTTCATCCCGCGGTACCAGCCTCGTCTTTTGAGGTTTTTCCGGCCTGAGTCCGGTTTGAAGATGCAGTCTCACCGCTGTAGCCAGAGCCGGGCTCATTCCACCGAAGGCGATCGACCTTTCGTTGTCCGGGCTGATGTACCAATACGGGGTTTGAACGTTCCAGCGCTTTAAACGGCGGAATAGTTCCAGGGCCAGAGCTCTCCCCAAACCTTTCCGTTGGTGCCCGGTATGGACCCGTTCCCGATGTACATATAGCAAACGATGGGGCTTTCCGCGGACCAGCGTGTCATACCAGGCCCCGGCTATGACAGCCACGAGACGGCCTTTTTCTTCAGCTACTAAAAAATGTGGATGTGCCTGTAAACGGCTCTGATTGAAGAAGTCAGGGCCGTGCTCGATGCAGACCAGTTTCTGGCCCAAATCCAGGAGAGACTGCTGTTCCAGCTCGATAAGGGCTTGATTATCTGATTTGCGGGCCCGGCGAATCCTGTACAATTCTTCTCCATTTTGAACGGCCGGCGTTCAAAAATGAGTAGGTGTATTCAGCAAATTTTAAAGAATTATCAAAGGAAGCCGGTAGGTTGTCAAGAGAAAAGCAGGGTAGCAGGCAGGGCCTGCAGCCATGGTTAGCGTTCGTCACCCCCGCCGCAGGGGTTCCCTCTTTCCAACGCTGCTAATCTATCTTTACCGTCATGGGCGGGCAGAGCTGCTCCCATAAGGAGGAAACGAAGGCGCAGTTTCTCATGTTATTATTTTTACTGCTCTACCCGCCTTCATCCGCCGCCGTGGGCCAGGCCAAGCCTGGAGTGATGTTTGGCGTTCGTTATCTAGATAATAGTTCAATCCTATTTTCTAAGCCTCTCGAGTCGGATCAGCCTGTCTTTCGGGCGCGGAAGTTGATGCCTACAGTACCGAAAACCTCCGCGCTGGATTGCTGCACCGCATCCCTGAATACCTCCGCTTGCCAGGTGATCTCGAAGTCCAGAAAGCCGGCTTCGGTGACCACAGCCGCGAGCTCTGCTTCCAGCAGAGCACCGGCTATTCAGCCGGTCCACAGGTCGATGTCGCCTTTGGCTTCTTCAGGGACCGCCTTTCGAACCATGATATCGGCGATCTGTATGCGGCCTCCCGGCTTGAGCACGCGGTACATCTCCCGGAAGACGGCCGGTTTGTCCGGGCAAAGATTCAACACGCCGTTGGAAATGACCACGTCGGCCCAGCCGTCGGGAAGAGGCAGGGATTCGATATAACCCTCCCGAATCTCGAGCTGGGCCAGACCGGCTTCGGCGACCGCGGCCCGGGATTTCTCCAACATCTCCGGCGTCATGTCCACCCCGACGACCTGACCCTCCGGCCCGACCAGGCGGGCCGCAATCAGGCTGTCGAATCCGGCGCCCGAGCCCATATCCACCACGTGCGCACCCGGTTCGAGCTCGCCCAGGCTGAAGGGATTGCCGGTCCCGGCGAAGGATTCGACCGCGCCCTCCGGGACCGCATCAACCCAGGCTTCGTCGTATCCCAGTATTTTCGCCAGAGGCCGGCCGGTGTGAAAATGGTAGCCTTTTTCAGGATTAGCGGCGACCTCGGCGTATTCCTCGCGAATCGCATCGCGCAAGCTTTCAGTGTCCACCTTGGATGCTGAAATCGGTAGAGCCATTGGATCCTCCTATTTCCGGCCTGGGGCGGCCTTTTTTGTGATTATGTGAAACTTTGACATTTAACCGAAATTATGCGGCACGCGCTGCGATTTCCTGATTTCCAGCCCCACGGCACCGCTTTTTACCTCTTGAATAGGCATTGAGCTTGGCCGTAGGGCTTGTGACTCCTTACCAAAAGGCGATTTCTCGGTAAACTCATCAAAAATCGGCCTCGTTGCAGTCTTCATAACCGGCGGCCATCTGATAAACCCGTTGCCGAATCATCTGGACGATAGACTGTTTGGTGTGAAAGGGGGACTGGTTGAAATCCGGACCCCGAGTACCACAATGTGGTAGAGTATATTTCAAGAACCAAAGCAAGTCAATACGACAAAAGTATTATTTTTCGATCAATTTAAGGCTGAAAGCTAATATTTTCTTTGTAGTGGACACCCCTGTCCGCCCCGCAGTTAGAAAAAAATGTCATAATCTGGAATTATGTGGCACTCGCCGCGTTACTCATGTTTTTCAGCGTCCGTTACCGTTTTTTGCTTGGTGTTTAAGGTTCATCAGCCCCGCAAACCATTTTCTAAAGGTATCAAAGGAACCATCGGTTCCTTTCTCAAGTTTATCCATGAAACTCCTGGTTTCATGGATTCCTTCAGGTCAGATGCGCCGAAAAACAGCCTGGTAGTGGCAGCGGAGCGGGAAGGCCGAGGCCGCATGAACCCTTCAGTAACGGCTGTGGTAGGAAATCCGGCCTTAAGGCTCTCTTTTTCCTTTCACCACATCCGTGCCTAACCCAAACACGGCCTGATATGATATTATACAATTATATCAAGTGGTTAAATATCGTACGGTCCCTTTTTTCGAGAAAATGCCGCTAATCCAGGATCAATCCGTAAACCCGGGAGCCGGGCCTTTTTCAGCGTCGTAGTCAGGATAGGCCGATTCGCGCAGGACCTTGCGTTCAAATGCAAGCTCTAAACCCTGCTTTTTGGCCTTTTCTTTATACGAACCTTCAGCCAGCCGGAGCTCTCCCATGGGCTTGATCAGGATGGCGGACCGGTTTTGCACCGGGCAGTGATATTCACAGAAACCACATCCTGGGCATTTGTTTTCCAGAACATGGGGTACTCCGACCGGGTTGCCGGGTTCGCTCCTCAACTCAACCGCGTCGAAAGGACAAACCTCATCGCAGACCAGGCATTTTTTTTGATGCTCCCAGGCCAGACATTCCTGGCGCACAATTACCGCCGTCCCAATTTTAGCCCAGATTCTTTCATGGTTCGGCAGGTCGCGAATAGCATCAGTGGGGC
>JAZGHI010000091.1:0-4391 GCA_036480955.1 Candidatus Adiutricales bacterium | reverse complement strand
AAATCCGGGCCCTCTCAAGCCCAGATCGAATTTACCCCCCGTTTGGATCAAATGCCCTTGCCCCATGTAAGGTTTGGTTGCGGTGATTATAAAATCTTCGAATATTGCCACGTCTTTCTTAAAACCTGGAGTACTGACGTTGGCCAGGTTATTGGAGATGATATTCAGGCGGTGTTCCTGAGAGATGCTCCCAATAATACGGCTGTAACTTGAATTTAATTCCATACCCGCAAATCCTTAAGCGTCAAGATCTGTTACTGTCATTATTTTTCGAGCAAATTGCGTGCCATGCGTTTAAGATCTGGACCGACTTAAGGATCGCGTGATGCGGCAGGCTGTAACCTATTGATATTAAAAAAATAAATCAGTATGTCCATAAGATTCAGACACAGGTCTAATGGGACTGCCGGTGCGGTATACAGGCAGTTATCGTGTTTCAGTTTTCCCACCATTTCAAGAGGGCAGGGCGGTTTGTCAGAAAAATTTGCCTAGTCACATACGCGGGGTCAGAACCTTTTTTAGTGGCTAATAATTTGAGTAAAAGGATTGATTTTCAGTACATGCTTTCGATCCGACCGCAGCTCATCTATATTTCTAGTCGGTAAAACTAAAGGAAAACTTTAATTTTCATTAAGTATCTCTTCAGGATTAGAGTTTTTGCATAAAAAATCCCGGTGTTTAATCAAAACCGGGGATTCATTTACTGATTTCTGCGGGAGGATTTCTTAAAGGCTGAATTGTTTGTCCAAGTCCAGGATGAGTTCTACTTCACCTCGATTAAGACGGGCTTCGCGCGCGATTTCTTCAACGGTATGTCCCTTGTTGGCAAGTTTCAGAACCAAGCCGCGGCTCTGGGGAGAGGCCGGATTTTCTTTGCCTTCTGAAATGGATTTAGTTCTTGCCAGCCTGGTGTTAGATGAATTTTCCTCAACGGTTTGGACGAGATGGTTCATCTCATTGATCTTTCGTTCAAGCTTAAGTAAAAGCGTCAGACTCAAGTCCTTTTTTTCTTTTAAATTATTAGTGAATTGTTCTGACAGTTTCTCCGATTCTGAAATAAAACGGCTTATACTGGTCTCTATCTGCTCGGGTGTTCGTGTCATGGAACCTTTCAGCCGTCTCAGGCGCAGAAAAAAGACGACCATAAAGACTATGAGTACGCCTTCAAGTACAATCTGCGCGGTTAACCATAATTGGAGATCTGCCTGTTCCATTTTATAGTTCTCATTCCCTCTACATACGATTTGGTTTAAATAATTATGTCAACTATTCGTTCCACGGTTTCTGGTTCGACTCCACTGTCGAGTTCCTTTTCTTCATCCATTTCGGATTCGGCCGCTCTTTTTGCTTTTTTTTCAGCATTTTTTTTCTCTTCCCGCTCATTATCAGTGGGCTTGGTACGCTCGGACTCGGGTGAGGTCCGCACGGTTTCAGTACGGAGGCGCGATTCCTCGCCTTCACGAAGAGACGAGTTTTGCTGCATCTGGTCGGACTTTTGCAACTCCGCTTGCTGTATTTTTTCCACCGTCGGCACCTGGGACAGGGTTACATTAGTGGGCATTGGCTTCCCTCTGGTTAAGGAGTCGTGACAATGTGGACCTAATCAGGTTAGATTAGCAATAAATCCATGAAATAAGTTTTCTCCACCATGTTCCGGCCAAGAGTGGAATTTACTAAACTGGTGATTTCCTTCTGAATGCTGTCCACAAGCTCTTTATTATACAGGTCTCTTGGTGTGCGGCCCTGGAGAAACCGGTAAATAAGATCCCGGACCACGGTCCGCTGAGTAAAAAATACATCTTCAGCTTCCTTATCAGAGAAAATTAGCGCCATCTCCAGTTTTAAGACAAAATCCCTGTCAGTCTGAGAAAAATTAACGATAAATGGCCGCAAATTGACCGTAGACCTAGTACTCAGAGTCTTGACCTTAGGACCGGGGACATCAGCATTGTCCGGGCTTATGAAAACAACGGCCGCAAAAATAATGAGTATTAAAATCAGCCCCGTTAAAGCGCCTATTATAACTAGTTTAATCCTGGAAGAGGATTGTTCCGGGGTTTCTTCCTCTATTTCTTCTGTTTCCTCTTCTTCAATCTCCCCTACAGGTTCCTCGACCGGTTCTTCTTCAGGAAGCTCCAAATCCTCTGGCAGCTTCTGAATATCGAGTTCAACTTTTCTGGTGGCGGGATCTCCCTCGCTATTCTCCGGGACCTCGGTATCGAAGCCAGCGCTTTTTAGAAGCTCGTCGCTTCCCCCCACGCCCTGATTTGAATCTCCGAACAGCTCTTCGTCTTCGGCCATATTGTTTAACTCGATTGGTGCTCGAAATAAAAGCGCAACCGAACCCGGAGGCGCAGGACGGCCTTGGTGTGTAGTTGACTGATCCTGGATTCAGTATACCCCAAAACGGTTCCGATTTCCTTCATGGTCAATTCATCGTAGTAGTACATTGACACAACCAGGTTTTCTTTTTCCGGCAGTTTATCGATGGCTTGGGCCACTACGTTGCGTGCCTCATGCAGATTGAGAAGAGTCAGCGGGTCCGGACCTTCACCGTGTATTAAAAGCTCCAGCAGGTTGTCACGCCCTCTCTCGGGAAGAGGGTTGTGAAAGGTATCTATATCGAGGAGGGAGATGATTTTAACGTCGTCCAATAACCGATGAAATTTTTCAAGAGAGAGATTCAGGGCCTCGGCAGCCTCTTCGTCGGTGGCCGGCCGGCCGTATATCGCTTCCAGATCATGGTAGGCCTTCTCAAGTTGGTTGGCCTTTCGCCGTATGGAACGGGGAATCCAATCCATGGAACGCAGTTCATCCAGCATAGCGCCCTTGATCCGGAATTCGGCGTAGGTCTTGAACTGAATATTTCGATCCGGATCAAACTTATCTATAGCGTCGATTAGCCCCAAAGTGCCGGAACTATACAAATCTTCACGTGAGATGTGATTCGGTAATCGTACCGACAGCCGATCAGCTATGTACCTGATGAGTGGAGCGTATTTTTTTATGTACTCGGTACGTTCCGCCTCGGTCAGATTTCTCCAAGAGACCCGGTCGGGTTGGGGTAAATCCCGGGCTAGATTATAACTTCCATTACTCTTGGGCGGCGACATTTTATTAGTATCTTAAAAGCCTTTGCCAGAAGAATTTAATATTGCCATCAAGGTTTGATTTTATCGGTGAATTAATCACTCTTTTGGCCAGATCCTTAAAAAATTTACTTGATTCGGACGACGGGTATAAATCGAGCAGGGCTCGTTGTTTTTTTATCGATTCGGGGATGTACTCATCACGCGGTATATAACCGAGATAGTCCAATGAGATTGAATCCAGATGCTTGTCGGCCACCGAGGCTAGCAAGATGAAGATCGCCTTTGCCTCTTCGGCGCTACTGACAAGATTCATCAGGATTTTAAAACTTTTTTCATTATATTTGGTGGTCATTATTTTTATTAAAGCGTAAGCGTCGGTGATGGAAGTCGGTTCGGGGGTGACCACAATAATGCACTCTTGGGCGGCCATGTTGAAGTACATTACATTTGAACTAACACCTGCTCCCGTGTCAATTAACAGAAAATCCAGATCAAGGTTGTAATGGTCAAACTCGTTTAATAATCTTACCTTCTGTCCCTCACTTAAGGCGGCCATCTCTTGAATACCAGAACTGGCCGGCATGATCTTGACACCTTCCGGTCCCTCAATGATTATTTCCTCAAGGGTTTTATCTCCGTTAAGCAGGTGGTTGATATTATATCGGGAATTCAGGCCAAGCAGAATGTCTATGTTGGCCAGGCCCAAATCCGCGTCCCAAATTAGAACCTGTCTCCCTAGTCGGGCCAGAGCGATGGCCAGATTGGCCGTAATATTGGTTTTACCCACACCGCCCTTACCGCTGGTCACGGAGATGACCCTTACGGATTTGCTTCCCGGTTCCGGAGACTTCGTTGCCATGGCTTTTTGGTTTTGCGATATCAAGATTTGTTAAACTCCTTTTTCAGGTGTGATAACCAACGCTGCCAGCCGGCTTGGAGTGGCTGGTAAGATATCATCCGGGACCTTCTGTCCGTTTGTCAAGAACGAGGCTGGAAGCTTGAATCTGATCAGGTTATTAATCACGTTTCCGTAACGATCGGTTTCGTCGATCTTGGTCACGACTGAACCCTCGACGGCTAAGGTTCGAGTTCTTTTTATCAGCTCGGTTAATTTCCGGTCTTTAGTTGTGGCAGAGAAAACCAGCAGAACTTTATTTTCTCTGGATAAAGTGATAATTTCACACAACTCGCGCAAGTGATCGTCAGAAGAAAGAGCGCGGCCGGGCGTGTCTACAAGGATTATATCCGTTTGTTTAAAAAGCTCGACCGATTCTTCAAACTCCTTTTTATCTTGGCAGG
>JAZGHI010000090.1:0-3906 GCA_036480955.1 Candidatus Adiutricales bacterium | reverse complement strand
CGGTCGCTGTCTATGGAATTGACCACGGCCACCACATTGGCCGAGGTGCAGCAGATATCGCTTTCCGCTTTCACGTCGGCCGTGGTGTTCACGTAGGTCACCACCGGCACACCCGGTAATTCTTCTTTTCGTTTCCTCAAAGCGGGCGCGGTAATCATGTCGGCCATGGGACATCCGGCGTCCATCCGGGGCAGGAGCACGGTCTTGTCCGGACAGATGATGGAGGCCGTTTCGGCCATGAAGTGGACCCCGCAAAAAACTATCACCTTCGATTCGGTCTCGGCGGCCTGCATCGAAAGGCCCAGCGAGTCACCGGTAATGTCGGCTATCTCCTGAATCTCCTCGCGCTGGTAATTATGGGCCAGGAGGATCGCCTGGCGTTCCTTCAATAATTCTTTTATCCTGGCCTGCTGTTCTCTTATTTCCATGTGTCGTGCTCTTGTTTGATTATGAAACTTGCGTGAGTTGAAAATTTTTATAAGCTTTACCAGAATGCCCCGCTTTTTCAAGGCGGGGATATTTACTTTACAATAATTTCAGCGGGGGTAAAACGATTTAATCCATTTCTATGACTTCAGCCTCGTCCGGCACTTGAAACTGAAACGTACTGTCACTTATTCCTGGATTGAGCTTGACCGCGCTCAGCTCGAACTCAGTTATTTCCCTCAAGGAAGACGTGAAGCGGAAACCGGTAAGGGTATAATCATCGGCCTTGAGCCAGACGATTAGCTCCTGAAGGTTGGTTCCCTCGGTTTTCGGCACCAATGTTAGTTCAAACCTGGATTCACCTTTAACTATTATGGGAACCAGGCTTACAGAGAAGCTTTTTTCGAGATCACCCAGACCGTTCAAAAAATCCAGCAGGGGCTCAAGCTGTGTCATCAATGCCTGGCCTGAATATTTTTGGACCACGTTTTCCTCCGGAATATACCACCAGACAATGGTCCCATCGGTTATCAAGAGTTCCGGATCCGGTGCGGTCTGATTCAGGCGGAGTTTATTTGGTTTCTTATAAAAAAGACGACCCGAAGCTGTGTGGCTGGGTGAACCCTTGTAGGTCTTTTCCATGGCTGGAGACGTGGTAACCCGAATGTAGTCCGCGGCCAAGCCCGTCATGTGCGTATAACGGTCTTTCAGACCGGCTAAAACATCAGTTTTTGTGATTTCAGCCCAGGCGGCCGGGGTCGAGAGAGTGAATATGAATGCGAGGCTAGCCGTGGCGGTAAGGAACCGCGGAAGGCTTTTTTTACTATTCATAACTTCGCGCTAAAATCTGACGGGGACGCGCGCCGTTCGGCGGTCCGACCACGCCCTCGCGTTCCATAACTTCTATCATCCTGGCGGCCCGGTTGTAACCTACCCGGAGATGCCGTTGAATAAGAGAGATGGAAGCGCGGCCGGTCCGGGTTACCAGCTCCACGGCCTCGTCGTATTTCTCGTCATACTCACCCTCGTCATCCGCATTCTCCGATTCCTTCGAGGCTACACTTAAATCGTTAAGATAATCGGGGTCTTTCTGAGCCTTGATAAAGTTGGTAATCCGTTTGATCTCGTCCTCCGATACAAACGCCCCGTGGATGCGGTTTAGTTTGGCGGTGCCAGGCGGCAGGAACAGCAAGTCCCCATCACCGAGTAGTTTTTCGGCCCCATTCATATCGAGAATGGTCCGGGAATCTGTCCTCGAGGATACCTGAAACGAGACGCGGGTAGAAAAGTTGGCCTTGATTATGCCGGTCAGTACGTCCACTGATGGCCTCTGAGTCGCCAATATCAGGTGTATTCCAGCGGCACGGGCCATCTGGGCCAGGCGGGTGATGGACTCCTCGACCTCTCTAGCCGAAATCATCATCAGGTCGGCCAGCTCGTCGATGATGATGACCAGATAAGGCAGCGGTTCTGGTGGAGCCGGCTGCTCTTCACTTTCCGTGGTTTCGGGGTCTGAAGGTGGAACGAGGTCCGGCTTGGGCTTCTGGGCCAACTCCCGCTTGATCTTACGGTTATAGGTCTCGATATTGCGGACACCTTTTTCGGCCAGAAGCATGTACCGGGCTTCCATCTCGGCCACCGCCCATTTCAGGGCCTGATTGGCCTGTTTCGCCGTGTTGATGACCGGATAGATCAAGTGCGGCAAGTCATTATAAGGGGCAAGTTCGATCCGTTTCGGATCTATCATCAGGAAACGAACCTCTTCCGGCCGGGCTTTGTATAAGATGGAGGTGATCATGGCGTTAAGGCTCACCGACTTCCCGGTACCGGTAGCCCCGGCGATCAGCAGGTGCGGCATTTTTCTGAGATCAGTTACTTCAGGCTGGCCGACTATATCAACCCCCATAACCAGGGAGAGTAAAGACTTGGATTCAGTAAAGGCCGGAGAGGCGATAACCTCCCGAAGGACCACGTACTCCCTCTTCGGGTTGGGGATCTCAATCCCGATTACCGCTTTACCCGGTAGTGGGGCCAGGATGCGTATCGAGACAGCCCGCATGCTCATGGCCAGGTCATCGGCCAGGTTGGCCACCCGGCTGATCTTTATCCCAGGTGATGGTTCATACTCGAACATGGTAATTACCGGTCCTGAAGTGACGGCCACAACCTTGCCCTCGACACCAAAGTCGGACAATTTTTTCTCCAGCAGGCGCGAACTGGCTATCAGGCTTTCCTCGGACATGCCGCCCTGCTCTTTTTCTATCTGGTCCAGAAGGTCCAGCCCGGGAAGCTCGTAGGGTCCATCCCTTAACATACAGTCAAAAACCTCCTGCTTCGGGGCAGGGGGCTCGGGTTTGGCTTTTTTCGGTTTTTCTTTTATCTTAGGTCTGGTCCGGCCCTGCTGCTTAGTGAGGGCTTTTTCCAGGCGTTTGGACCTCTCGGCCCGCTCTCGCCGTTTCTCCCGGTCGGCTTTCATCCAGGCTGAGCCATCCTTTACCCAACGGATAACGGTCCGGGCCATACGGATGAGGGACAACCCGGTAGCCAGCAAGACCCCGATGAGGCCTAAGGCCCCTATAAATAAAGCCGCGCCGATTCGATTGAGGATGTAAACCAGGATATCGGTAAGGATATCCCCTGCCAGACCACCGGTTGCGTTCAGACCGAAGAAGGTAATACCCTCGGGTTCCCATAATGACAGCCCGGCCGAGGTTGCTATTAGCAGAAGGAATACCCCTGCCACCATCAGCCAGGTGTGATTGAAAGGACGGCCTCTGATTAGACGCCAGAAAAGCAGAAGCAAGGCAAAGACCAGCCAAAAACCGGCCGGACCCACGAGGTCGATTATAAGGGCCGAGAAGTAAGCGCCGAACAGACCTATATAATTGGAGATATGCTCTGGTTTCGCCGTAGAAAAGGAAGAAAAAGATGGATCGTCCGCACTGTAAGAAATCAAAGAAAGAAAGGTGATTACGGCCAGGAAAAGGCAGGTCAGGCCGGGGATTTCAAGGGTTATATAACGATGTGGTCCTTTGGTGGTTTTGGGCATCGCCCAGGTAATCTCCCAGGAAGGATTAAAGCTAATTTATATCTGAACTCAATATCCGACCCGTAGACAATTGTCAACAATTTAATCTTCGCCTGATCTGCTCTTCTCCGGCTAGTGGGAATCTCCATTGTTGATTATGTAACCTGGGTGGAGCTGCATCAAGATACACCTTTTAAGTGTTACCCGTGCTTTAAAACTATATACTAGAACTATACTAGAATTTCGGCTTGACAGTGGTCGGTGAAAGGCTTATGGCTATATAGAATCTAATTCTCAACGCCGGATTAACTACCATTGAAATAATTTCGGTAATCCGGCAAACTCAGTCCTAATTATACGATAAAAGGTACAAACTTTAATGTTAACCGAAAGCGCGCCGGACCTGAATATCGATTCCCTCGAGAAGCTCAGGCGAGAACTAGAGGAAACCG
>JAZGHI010000089.1:0-5333 GCA_036480955.1 Candidatus Adiutricales bacterium | reverse complement strand
AAACGCACCGATGTGGAATTCGATCTGTCCCCCCACGCCGTTGATAAGCCGTGGTCCAAATTGCGATTCGCATGTAATCTGGCCGGTCAGGTCCACTGAGGTCGCGTTGTTGACAGATACCATGTTTTCGTTCCGAGCTATGTTGGGAATATTGATTACGTAATCGCCCGGATAAAGCTCTATAAGGGGATTATTATCAGCCCACCCGATCTCCTCCGGCAGCATACCGCTCAAACTCGAAAAAACAGCCTTGCCTGGATGTAAGGAGGCGTATTTGCCGGTTGCGATTCCGCGCTTTACCAGAAAACCCATGCCCGGACAGCCCATCTCTGAAAAAATACTCAAATCGCTTAAGTGGTCAAAAGTTCCCAGTTGCACGATATGTTTGGTATGCTTGCCAATCCCGATCTGGATCGTGTCCCTGTCTCTGAGGATTGTTTTCAGATTCGAGGCCATGGCTGTCATGACCTGGGTAGGCGCGTCCAGGTTGCACACGCCCTCTAAAATATCCAGGGGAACCTCCTCGATAACCGGCAGGACTTTCCTGAGTATCCTGGGGTGCATCAGACTCACATTTTTTCTGGCCAGCTCACGCTTCTCCACAGGTACAAGGCCGGCGACTTTCTCGATTTCCGCCTCGGTAAGAGGGGGAGAGGTGACGTCCACTAAAAAATCTATCTCCGAGACGTGGATGGCCGCGTCACCGCGAGGTTTGAATAAATATTCGTCGATCTCGCCGATGACCGTTTTGGCCTTGCTCGAGAAATAACGGCTCTCCCAAATCCCCTGTCCGAAGTAGCAAAAGCCGTGTTCGTCCGGAGGTGAAACCTCGACCATAAACACATCGATGTCTCTTCTGGTCGACCTGTGGTCACGGTAAGGCTTGATCCAGGTCCCGTTGGTATATGGCAGGAATGGTATCCGGCCCTCATCATGGGCCTGCCGGGCGGCTGTCAGGAATATCCTGATGATTATATTAAACGAATCCTCCATGCCCGGGGTGAGCCATCCGGGATCGGAGAGAGGCGTGCAGATCTCCACAGTAACATCTCTCAATTCATCCCGGCGGGCCACGATTGATTCCGGCATTACACCGAGATAGGCATTGGGTATAAAAACATTATCACCGGATTTTATGGCCCGTGCCGCCTCATCCGCGGAAACCAGTTTTCTCTTATATTCTTCTCGCCAGTCATCCAGGTCCAGACGCATGCTTGTCACCTCTCCATCCGTTTTGAAAGGAGTTTTATATTTCGTTTTCTTTGGCCATGGCATAGAGGCGGGCCACGTTCATTTTCTGGAGTTCGCGGCCGAATTCCTCCATTTCAGCCCCCATGGGATACCTGTCCAGAAACGAGATCCGCTCCTGGGCCTCTTCCAGAGACCACCCTTTTTCAACCGCCTCCTTGGCTGCCTGGATCCAATCCCGGATAAAGGCGGCTTGTTCATCCAGATAGTCCAGAGTACATAGCTCACCATGACCCGGGACGACTTTATCCGCGTCGAGTGTCTTGAGAGTTTCCAGAGACTTCAGCCAATCGTTGGGAACCGCCTCATGAAAAAACGCCTGCGTCTTATAGAAGATGTTATCTCCGGTAAACACAACCCTCTCTTGGGGAATGAAAACGGCGGTCTCACTGGGAGTGTGTCCGGGAAGATGCAACAACTCGAATTCATGCTCCCCAGAGTATATTTTCATAGAGTCCCTAAACGTGATCGAAGGTACGCTTATGGATAAAGAATCAAGATTCGGGACAAAGTCGGGGTCCATGATCTTGATACGTTCCTTGAGAGGCTCTATTTGAGCCTGGGCGATGACATCCCTGGTGCCCTGTTGGGCCACGACCGTGGCCTTGAAGAAGCAGTTGCTGGTGTAGTGGTCACCATGGGGTTCGGTATTGATCAGGTAGGAAACCTGGCCGTGTTTTTCTATTTCCGCCTTGTATTTAAGCGCGTCGCTGGGCATCTGGGGTGTATCAATCATCACTACCCCCTCCGAGGTCTTCACGAAACCGGGGTTGCAGCCCCTGTAACCCGTTACGGCGTACACGTTTTCCGACACTCGTTCCATTTTATTATCCTTTCGTCACTAGTGTAAGAGCCATTGGCAAGACTATATCCTTTTTGGTCCTTCTCCAATTTAGTTGGAGAACAAACGTTTGAACCCTTGACCCCTTGAATCCTTTCAAAATCATCAACTCTTTTGGAGATGATTCTTATTTTTTAGACTTGGCAACCGGTAAATTTTATCGACTTGATAAAAATCGAGACCCCAGGCCATGGGATTTGAGGCGATTGCTATTCGCCGATCAATTGGTCAGTCGGGAGATAAAAATGCCCTCATGGCCGATTCTCCGCAGCCTTACCAGCGCGGATTGAGCCTCTCGCCGGGTCTTATACCGTCCGACCCGAACGCGAAAGTATTGGCGGGATTCATCCCGAACGTGATAGAAATAGGCTGGATAACCCTGCCTTTTAAGAGATGCGACCAACTTTTCAGCACGTTCGAGGTCCTTTAAAGCAGCCACTTGCACCGTATAATTCTCACCCTCGACTCGTGCGGGCGGCTGGGCTAGAGAGGTTCCTTGCTGCAGGGATTTGACTGCGGGCTTCCCCCTCTTCGCCACAGGTCTGGCCGAGGATTCGATTTCCTTTTTCCTCAAGGGGGTTTTTTCGGGAAGCGATTCGGGCCCGGAACTGACAGTGGCTGTAGTCTTCTTTTTTTGCTCAGAGGGTAGAGATGCGGATTCCGGTTTTTTGATAGATTTTAAATCGTCCTGTATCCGGCCGGTGGAAAGCGATTTATAAAAAGTCAGTTTGGGTTCCGGAGCAGCGCCCTCCTCCTGGTCCGGTTCGACCATAACCGCCGGAGGATTATTGCTCCTGAATTCACCGATACGCTTCTCGATATTTTTGAACGTCTGGCTGTGAAATATGAGACCCCGGCCCGCCAAAACTCCAAGTACGAAAATCCAGATTGCGACGACCATGAAACTCATGCCCCAAAGAAGAATCGCCCGTCGCGAAAACACAAATTGATCTGATCGTTTGTTTTTTTTCTTTCTCCTCTCCCCGGTTTTCTTCCGGGAGGTCGAAGATGACAAAGACGTTTTTCCCGCGTCCGTTTTTGGTTTTACGGTCTCTCGTTTAGATGACCGCCGCTTGCCTATCTTCACATAACCTCCGGGGCGTTTATGCCGAGAAGCTGTAGTCCAGTGGCCAGAACCTGCTTGACGCAACCCGCCAGAAATAGCCGGGCCTTTGACAATTCAATATCATCGGAGAGGAATCGATGACGTTTATAATAGGGGTGAAAAATACCGGCCAGTTCAGTCAAAAAATGGGTCAGCCGATGGGGTTCCAGGTTCACGGCCGCTCCCTGGATCAGGTCCGGGAAAGTGGCCATATGCTTCATCAACGCCAACTCTTCCTCTTGAACCAGGCGGGTAAGGTCGGTTTCTTGGGGTCCCGGGACACCCCTTCCTTCTGCCTCCGCCATCCTGAAAACACTGGCTATGCGCGCGTGAGCGTACTGAACATAATAGACCGGATTTTCACTGGACTGACTCTTGGCCAACTCGAAATCGAAGTCTAGACGGCTGTCCGATCTCCTGGTGAGGAAGATGAACCTGGCCGCGTCCGATCCTACTTCACTTAGAACCTCCTTTAAAGTAACATACTGGCCGGCCCTGGTAGACATGGATACCGGCTTACCGGCCCGGAGCCAGTTGACCATCTGGACCAGGACCACGTCCAGCTTGTCGCGGTCAAAGCCCATGGCCTCTATCCCCGCTTTCAGTCTGGGTACGTAACCGTGGTGATCAGCTCCCAGAACGTCTATCAGCCGGTCATATCCGCGGTTGAATTTATCCCGATGGTAGACTAGATCCGGGGCCAGATAGGTGGTTTCACCGTTGCTCTTAATTACCGGCCGGTCCTTATCGTCCCCGAAATCGCTGGACCTGAACCAGACCGCACCATCCTTATCGTAGATGTGACCTCTATCCCGGAGGTAGTCCAGTGTCTTCTCTGTCTGGCCCCGTTCGACCAGGCTTTTTTCAGAAAACCAGCTATCGAAGGGGATGTGGAAAGAGAGGAGGTCTTCCCGGATGCCTTCGAGGATTCGCTCGATGGCCCAGGGGTAGATCTCCTCCACAGCCTTATCCTCGGGCATGTCAAGGAAGCGATCACCTTCCCCTTCTTTAACCTCCTCTGCCAGATCCCTTATATAATCTCCCTGATAGAGGTTGTCAGTGTATTCTACTTTTCGGCCGAACTCCTCCAAATATCTGTACAACACGGACCGGCCCAAGGTCCGGGCCTGGTTACCGGTGTCATTTACATAATATTCCCGGCTGATCTCAAAGCCGGCCATGTCCAGTACCCTGGAGAGAGCGTCACCCAAGGCGGCCCCCCGGGCATGGCCTACGTGCAGGGGGCCGGTGGGATTAGTTGAAACAAACTCGACCAGGACCTTTTGGCCCCGGCCCAAGTCCAGCCGGCCGTAATCCGGACCAAGCCGATCAATGTCCAGCAGGACCTGATGCCACCACTTGTTGGTAAGATTAAAATTGATAAATCCCGACCCGGCAATCTCGATACGATCAAAAAATCCTTCCGGGTCTTTTAGGTTACTTATAATAATCTCTGCCAGCACGCGCGGTGGCTTTTTCTCTATGGGAGCAAGGACCATGGCCGCGTTGGTGGACCAATCCCCATGGCTGGCGATCCTCGGAACTTCCACGGTCAAATCTGCCGGCACTTCCTGGCTGACGAATTCCCCATTTTCCCTTGCCCGTTCTATGGCTTCCTTTATTTTTCCGGTTAAAATCTGTCTCACGTATTGTTTTTCCTTGACTTTTCCTTGTCTTTTTCTTCCGGTATGGTCACGTCCCTCGAAAAATCGAGGCACTTGAGCCGATTGGAAGACTCAAATTTATATTTTTTCAGACAATCCCGCCGCCAAGCGCAGACCGCGCATAATTTCATGCCTTTGGTTTCCACGGCTCTCCTCTCTCTATTCCGCCTCTCCGACATATTCCCTATGATTAAGGCTCCCGAACGTACAAAAAAGCTCATAGGATATGGTCCCTATTATTTCCGCCAGAGAATCTCCGGTGATGGTCTCACCGCCTTGTTTCCCCAGAAGTACTACTTCGCCGCCGGGATACGCTTCCGGGATATGGGTTACGTCGACCATTATCAAGTTCATGCAGACCCTACCTCGAATTGGAGCTCTTTTCCCCCCGATCAGAACGTATCCCCGACCGGAAAGCCGGCGGTCATACCCGTGCGCATATCCTACGGGGATGGTGGCCAGTATGGTGTCCCGG
>JAZGHI010000088.1:0-6908 GCA_036480955.1 Candidatus Adiutricales bacterium | reverse complement strand
TTTTTTAATATCTGAGCATATATTCAAGTATAAGGGAGAAAACTGTAACTGTCAAGCAATTTGTTTAAGTATTTTAACCGTCTTAATTGAGCGAGGCTGAATTTGACATAAAAAAGCTAATCAATAGAGCGGGCCACGCGGAAGCCGATGCCCGAACTGGTCGAGGCCGGCCATTCTCCCAACCGTATCCCGGATCGAATCTGGACCTCGATGCACCTCCAGGAACCGCCCCGAATGACTTTCATCTGCCCGCTCTCGGGTCCGGTTGGATTTTTTTCCGGTGAGTGCTGGTAATAATCCGGGGCATAAAAATCGGAACACCATTCCCAGACATTTCCAACCATATCGTAGAGTCCGAATGGGTTTGGCGGGTATGAAGCGACTTTGCTGAGGGTGTAGACCGGTTCAACCCATTGCTGGTCAAATTGAGCCCGTCCGTTTGGAGGATCATTTCCCCAGGGATAGCGCATGCGTTCCTGGTTGCCTCGAGCCGCCTTTTCCCATTCAGCCTCCGTGGGCAGCCGGTATACCCGGCCGGTTTTCTCCGAAAGCCATTGGCAGTAGGCGACTGCACCGTACCAGCTCAAACCGTTGGCCGGGTATCGGCCGCAATTACGGCGGGCGTAATAGGAACCGTCTTTCAGGATGACAGTGGTTTCAGGGGATGGCTCGACATAGATGCCCTCAGGATCGCCGGCCTCATTTAGAAAACGCGACCATTCGGACGCGGTTGCCAGGTGGCGCGCTATTAAGAACTCATCAACCCAGACCCGGTGTTCGGGGAATTCGTCTTCTTCTCCCTGGCCTGGCCTGCTGCCCATGGTAAAGAAACCGGCTGGGATTTTGGTCATTACGAATGTTCGTTTTTTTATCTGGGCTGAATTATTCATCTCCGTACATCACCCGGTCTCGACGGACAGATTCGGACGGACTGGTTTTCAAATACAGGCTAGAGAGACCGCGGGCCGATTCGGGCCAATGCCAGGCAATAATTTCATGTCATTACCATGAAATGCATATTTATTCAATTATAGTAATTGTCAAAAATATGTTCCGTTTCCAGCAGAGGGAGTGATAAACTTATTAATAAACACCAGAAATATGTAACTAGGGACAATTACAGGATGTTTTGGCGTTTGTCCCTCCTAACGAAGACGATTGACCGACAGAGTTATCATGTTATTAAGAACCTAAAGCGGAACATTAATATGACAAACGCTCTAATCAGTGGGCTCATAACATTCTTGTTTTTTGAATCGTCTCCATATAAAATCCGGCTTGATCCGTGAAAAATAAAGTCCGTTCTGACATTTTGTCTAGAGGAAGCCGAAGCTTAAATATAAAAGGACTGACCGGAGGTATGAATCATGAGCCGAACTTACGATGCGGAAACGCTTTTTAAAATGTCAAGATTTAACGAGAGCCGTCTGCTGTCAACCGGGGTTGAGCTGGATCTGTTTACATTACTGGCTGCATCCCCGCTGTCCGTGGAGGAAATAATTGAAAAAACAGAGGCAAATTTGCGGGGTATGACTATCCTTCTGGACGCCTTGTCAGCCATGGAACTCCTGATAAAGGAAGACGGCCGATACCAGACCAACCCCTCGGCCGCCCCTTTTCTTTCCGAGGACAGCCCGGAGTCCATATTACCCGGTCTCAGGCATTCGGCCCACCTGTGGTATACATGGAGTCAACTCACGGAGCTGGTTACCACCGGTCGGCAGCCTGAAAGGCCCGTGACCAGTTTTACTCAGGATCGGATCAAGGCTTTTATAGGCGCCATGCATGTCGGCGCCTCACGGGCCGCTTCCCGATTAGTGGAAGCCATAAATCCGGGTGAGGCCAAGGCGTTAATCGACGTGGGCGGGGCTTCCGGGACCTATACCCTGGCTTTCCTCAAAGCTTCTCCAGAGATGAAGGCCACCTTATTTGATCTGCCCGAAGTGATTGAGATGGCGCGTGAGCGGGTCGGAAAGGCAGGCATGCTGGAGAGAGTTAATCTGGTTTCAGGTGATTTTTACGAGGATGACCTGCCGCCGGGGCACGATCTAGCCCTGCTTTCGGCCATCATTCACCAGAACAGCCCCGAGCAGAATCTTGACTTATACCGAAAAATATACGATGCCCTTGAATCGGGGGGACGTATTGTTATCCGTGACCACGTTATGTCTTCCGACCGGACGCGCCCTGTTTCCGGGGCTATCTTCGCGGTAAACATGCTGGTCAACACCCCTGGAGGGGGTACTTACACCTTTGAAGAGATTGAGCATGGTTTGATGGAGGCTGGTTTCGCCCGTGTGGCGGCTATTCAGAACGAAGGCATGTTTTCATTGGTCGAAGCCTTTAAACCTTGAGCTATTCGCCGACCGGCATTACCGTGCCTCGCCGAACACGAATCCGGAAAAAACTTAAAAAGTCATGGAAGGTTCTCATATAATTGTTGAAATCAAGGCCAGGTGCGCTGATATCCAGCGGGCAAGAAAAGTTCTGGAAAAGGAAAAGGCCGAATTCAGAGGCCTGGACCACCAGGTAGACACATATTTCAAGGTCGGTTCAGGACGGTTGAAATTAAGGGAAGGCGAGATCGAAAACGCCCTGATTTTTTATAACAGGAAAAATAAAACCGGACCGAAAGAGTCAAACGTGACCCTGTTCAAGACCGGAAAGGACTCACCGCTCAAAGAGATCTTGACCAAATCGTTGGGCGTTTTGACCAGGGTTGATAAGCAGAGAGAGATTTACTTCATAGAAAACGTAAAATTCCATCTGGACATTTTAGAGGATTTCGGCACGTTCATTGAGATCGAGGCGATCGGGGATGGATTGCGGGATCGGCAAGAATTACTCAAGCAGTGTGAGTATTATCTTGATTTATTTAATATTTACGAAGAAGACCTGGTTCCGGGTTCCTACAGTGATCTTTACCTGGACCGTAAAAAATAAGCGGGTTTAATGCCTCTTCCACTGCTGCTGGAGGGCACGGGCCATTTCCCGATCCGCGGTACGTTTTTTAATAATCTGTCTTTTATCAAAGGTTTGCTTGCCTTCAGCCAACCCTACCTCTACCTTGGCCTTCCCATCTCTGAAATAGATAGCCAATGGGATAAGAGACATTCCTCGTTCCTGGGTGCGGCCGTACAGTTTCTTTATTTCCCGTTTGTGGAGGAGTAATTTCCGGCGGCGTTCCGGCTCATGATTATCGAAGTTCGAGTATGGATAAGGGCTTATGTGGGTATTAAAAAGCCAGACTTCGCCATCGATCACCCGGGCGTATGAATCGGTTAAATTGGCCCTTCCCTGGCGAAGACTTTTAACTTCGGTGCCGGTGAGGACCAGGCCTGCCTCAAATTTTTCACCGATCTTGTAATCAAACCGGGCTCGTTTATTCCGGCAGACGATTTTGCGGCCGTCGCCTTTTGCTTTAGCCACTGTCAAACACTCCTATACCATTTAGACCACAACTAACTTAAACACGTAATAAAAACGTGAAGCCTCTGCTTGTTGACGGGTGCGATACTGATTTGAGGTTACTGAAAAGGAACCGTTGATAACACACTTGCCGCTTTAGGTGTTCAGGTCTTGATTTCCTTTTCTCCCGGGAAGCCGTTGAACCGGTTGAGGATGATATCATTAACATAAGCGTTGGCTTCCTCCGAGGTTTGGCACAATAGAATTTTTTTCAGGTATTCCTGGCATTCCTTGAAGGTGGCCATACGGATAAGTCGTTTAATATACGGTACATTGGCGCTGGGCATGGAAAGTTCATCCAACTTCAGACCCAATAGAATCGGTGCGCAGAGCGGATCACCGGCCATTTCCCCGCACATGGTTACCTTTATATTAGCTGAATGCCCGGCCTGAACCACCGATTGGATCATACGCAGAACAGCCGGGTGAAGTGGTTCATACATGTAGGCCACTTGTTCGTTGCCTCTGTCTATGGCCAGTGAATACTGAATCAGATCGTTTGTGCCAATGGAAAAGAAATCAACTTCCCGGGCTAACATGTCGGCTATGACCACTGCCGAGGGCACTTCGATCATGATCCCGACTTCCATCTGCCGGTCGTACTCTACCCCCTCAGCGGTAAGATCCTGGCGAACCTCGTTCAGCACATTTTTGGCTGCTTTCAATTCTTCCAGACCTGAAATCATGGGAAACATGACTTTAACATTTCCCACAGAAGAGGCCTTCAAGATGGCCCGGAGTTGATCGCGGAAAATACCTTGCTCTTTCAGGCAAAAACGGATGGCTCTCAATCCCAGGGCTGGATTCATTTCCTCGGCCCATTCCAGTGAAGAGGCAAATTTATCGCCACCCAAGTCCAATGTGCGGATAGTTAAAGGACGGGGATGTATGAGCCGGGCCACATCGCGATAGTCCTCGAAAAGCTCCTGTTCGGTGGGGGGGTGGCGGCGTGATAAGTATAGAAATTCAGTACGATAAAGTCCGATGCCATCGCTGCCGTGGTCATTCACGGAAGGGACTTCTTCAAACATTTCGATATTGGCTTTTACCTCGAGCCGGTATCCATCAAGGGTTTCGGCCGGCAAATAAGCGCTGCGTACAATCTCCGCCCGGTGGCTTTCGTAGCTTTGCTGGCGGCCGTAATAATACTCAATGGTTTTCTCGTTCGGATTAATAATCACATGGCCTGCGGTCCCGTCGACAATAAGCAGATCGCCGGTCTTCACTCTCCGCGTGCAGTTTTCCAGGCCAACTACCGCTGCAATCTCAAGGGCTTGGGCCATAATGGTAGTGTGGGAGGTCTTGCTCCCCATATCATTGATAAAGCCCATGACCCGGTCTAATGGCAGTTGAGTGGTGTCCGCCGGTGAGAGGTCGTGGGCCACAATAATTACCCGTTCTTTTATCTCGGTCAGTCGCTCGGGTGTGTGCCCGACCAGGTTGCGCATGATCCGGTCAGTTACGTTCTCGACATCGTTAATCCGGCTGCGGATATAGTCATCCTTTATCCGGGCAAAAATCTCTCTCGCTTGATCGACGGCTTTTTTCAAAGCCCATTCGGCGTTGATCCTCTCCCGTCTGATAAGATCGATGGTGGCCTGGTGGACCATGCTGTCTTTTAAGATAAGAAGGTGGGCATCCAATATATAGGCATGTTCTGATAGTTCCCGCGGCATGTCCGCCTTTATTTCTTTCAGCTGCGTCTCGGTTTGACGACCCGCCTCCTCAAAACGATCAATTTCCTGGCCGATAAAGGATTCATCGATCAAATACTGATAATCGATGTCCACCTTGCTCCGGTCAACAATATAGGCTTTACCGATGACTACTCCCGGCGAAGCCGCCACTCCGGTCAAAACGGAATCTTTATCTATGAATTCAGGAATTTTCATGATTCTCCGAAATTATTTGTAATCAAATCGGTCAGGGCCTCGACCGCCGCGCGAGAATCTTCACCCTCGGCCCGTAAAAGGACCTTCGACCCCATGGGGCACTCAAGTGTCAGCAAGGACAGGACGCTCTTAGCGTCCACGACGTTCCCGTCCTTCTCAAGTGAGATAAAGGATTCATATTGCGAGGCCAACTCGACTATCCGGGCCGCGGCCCGGGCATGAAGTCCTAAACTGTTCCTGATTACTAGTTCCTTATCGATTCCAGATTCTTTATTTTTTACCTTCATCGCAACCTTCGGCCACGATTCTCACCTTAGGCCAAATCGCTGTCAGATAGAGCCCGGCCACCAAAAAGTTCACCTTAACATCAGTAAGACCGGAAGACCGTGATTTTCGATTTTCACTCGATATCCCGGTTAACTTGCCCGCTGCTTACCGCATTAGCCTTTAGCAAAGTTTATTATTCTATCGCCAAATCAAAGGCATCCATAATATAATCAAAGCAAGGCTTGGCCCCTTCCATGATAATACAGACGACGTCGAACCGGGCGTTTTGATTCTGCCAGCCTTTCTCGTTAAGAAAATTTAAGGCGGATTTTGAAAGGCGTCTTCTCTTTTCCAGATCAATGGCCAGCCGCGGATTAATCTCAACGGGTCCGGACCTTGTTTTCACCTCGGTAAAAACGATCACTTCTCCATCGCGGAAGATTAAATCGATTTCACCATACCGGGTCTGGACGTTTTTATCTACCAGCTTCATCCCTTTTTTAACCAGAAATGAAGCGGCCAGATCCTCACCTTTCCGTCCAAGAGTTTGCCTATTCATCAACCGTCCTCCGGCCGAACCCGCGCAAAGGTAAATCGATGGAGAGAACACGGTCCGTGACGGGTCAGTGCTTCCAAGTGACCTTTGGTGGCGTATCCTTTGTGCGAGGCAAAACCATATTTCGGATAAATCCGGTCGTAACCCTTCATCAACCTGTCTCTGGTAACTTTGGCCACAATGGAAGCCGCGCCAATACTCTGGCTCAGATAGTCTCCGTGTACCAAAGTTTTCTGCAGCAGATCAACAGGTAATTCAACCGTCCCGTCAACCAGAACAAAGTCTGGGACCGGGGTTAGGTCTGAAACCGCCTGGGCCATAGCCTTGACTGAAGCCCGAAGAATATTTATTCGATCGATCTCCTTCTGCCCGACCATGCCTAAAGCCACGGCGCTAGCCTTTTTGAGGATAAGCCAGAAGGCCTGCTCTCTTTGAGCCGGCGTCATTTTTTTTGAGTCAGTTACCCCCGGATACTCACAAGCGTCGTCGAGTATTACCGCCGCGGCCACCACGGGTCCGGCCAAGGGCCCGCGACCGGCCTCATCCACACCGGCGATTCGGGTATAACCCTGCTTGAACAGGCCACCTTCCGGGGTCAGGCCCTGTTCAGGATCTAACTCTTCAAAGAGTGAAAGGTTCTTCTCCAACAAATTCAGTCAATTGTGGAACATTTAGTGGATATTTCGATCCTTGAGCCGCGCGGCTTTTCCATGCCGCTCCCTGAG
>JAZGHI010000087.1:0-2052 GCA_036480955.1 Candidatus Adiutricales bacterium | reverse complement strand
AAAAATTATCCTCGGAATATCAAATATATGCCTGCGGCAATTTTTTTCGTCCGCCTCGATTTTGAAAAAAATTCCTCATTTCCGGACGGGCACTATTTAGCTGTGCTTCCTGACTGTTCTATAACATTGACGGTTTACAATCGTCAATATTGATTTCAGCGGTCGAATACGTCTCAAGTATCCTTAAATTATAGCCCTATTGGGTTGTTTTGACAAAATAAAGGTGAGGTGCTATTAAAAGGTGGGCTAAATTTGTTGGCTAAATTTGTTGGACAAAATTTATTGGCTAAATTTATTGGACAAAATTAAAGCGAGGGCAATTTTTTCTTCATGGAAAACTTATACAACATTCTCACTGAACGCGGTTTTGTTTACCAATGCACGGATGAGGACGCTCTGCGGGAATTATTGGATCGGGAGAGCATTAAAATTTACATTGGATTTGATCCCACGGCGGAAAGTCTCCAGGCTGGAAACCTTATCCCAATCATGTCCCTGGCCTGGGCCCAAAGGGCCGGCCATGTCCCCATAGCCATTGTGGGAGGCGGCACGGCCATGGTCGGCGATCCGAGCGGTAAGACCGAGATGCGCCAGATGCTGACGCTGGAACAGATTCGGCAGAACCAGGAAGGCCTTAAAAAACAACTGTCACGGTACATTACCTTTGAGGAAGACCGGGCCCTGATGATTAACAACGCCGACTGGCTCCTCGACCTCAAGTACGTGGATTTCCTGCGTGACATAGGACGATACTTTTCCATAAACCGGATGCTGGCCGTGGAATCCTACCGCTCGCGGCTGGAAACGGGCTTGAGTTTCATCGAGTTCAACTACATGCTCCTTCAGGCGTACGACTTTTTACATCTGTACCAGAAGTACCACTGCCAGCTTCAGATGGGCGGCCAGGATCAATGGGGGAATATCGTAGCCGGGATAGACCTCATCCGGCGTCTGAACGGAAAAACGGCCTACGGCCTGACCTTTCCACTCCTTATGAACTCGGCTAACGAAAAATTCGGCAAGACCGCGGCCGGAACTGTCTGGCTGGACGGGGACAAGACATCCCCCTATGAATTCTACCAGTTCTGGCGGAATTGCACCGACGATGAAGTCGGCAGGCTGCTTGGGCTTTTCACCTTCCTGCCCATGGAAGAAGTAAAAACCCTCGCTGCTCTGGACGGAACTCTCATCAACCGGGCCAAGGAGATACTGGCCTATGAGGCCACGGCCATAACCCATGGACCCGAGCTCGCCCGGACAGCCTACCTGACCTCCATAAATACATTCGGCCAGGCCGATCCGTCGGGACGGGTCGAGACTTCTTCCGGTATTATAGAGATTGAAGCAGACGTTTCCGTGGAGATTCCTCAGACAGGCATCCCGGCCGACGAGCTCGAAGCCGGCCGGACCGCGGCCAACCTGTTTCTCCTGGCCGGACTGGCCAAGACCAAAGGGGAAGCCAGACGTCTCATCCGCGGCGGCGGGGCCTATATCAACGACCAGCGCGTGGCTAGTGAAGACCAGGTCATCACCTCAAAAGACCTGAAAGATAAAGCCCTGATACTGAGGGCCGGCAAAAAGAGATACCACCGCCTGTTCGTACAGGACTAAAGGGGCGCGCCGGCAAAAAGCAGCGGGATATTATGTTCTGGTGATTCCAGGCCGGGTTAACGCGCGAGACGCTCAAACCAGGCGTTAATGATGCAGTACGCAATCAAAAAGGGCAACCGGCGGATGGTTGCCCTCATACCTGTATATATCAATATTTATCAAAGCAGAGATTAATGGTGAAGGTGACAGGCCGCGAAATGAGACGTGTCCACTTCCTTCATTACCGGCTTTTCCTCGGCGCACTCAAGCTTGGCTTCCGCGCAACGGGGATGAAAATGGCACCCTGAAGGCGGATTCAGCGGACTGGGAACCTCCCCTTTCAGCAGGATGTGTTCCCTTTGAGCTTCCCTCTTGGGATTGGGGATCGGAACCGCTGAAAGCAAAGCCCTGGTATAAGGATGAAGCGGGTTCCGGTAGAGGTCCACTCTGGAGGCGATCTCG
>JAZGHI010000086.1:0-3508 GCA_036480955.1 Candidatus Adiutricales bacterium | reverse complement strand
GATACGACCAAACAGGAAACTGATTACCAGGGATCACTATTCAGAAAAGGTGGAGAAGTATGCTTCGCAATGGCCGGTTTTTAATATATTACCGCCTGAAGACGTGGAATCCTGTGCCATTCAATTTCCGGACGTTTTCAATATTGTTTACGGAATTGTTTACGAAGCAAACAATCGCTTGTTTGTGCGTTTCCTGTCAGGAAACGCTCTAAGTAAACAATCACTCGTTCACGCGTTTGTGAAAACAAACGCTCCAATTCTGATTAACCAATCGGATTAAACGAATTCTTGATCAAGGCCCTCAGGCTCCCTGTGGCTGAAAAACATTGGCTCATACACACCGGCCGCGGATCTCACCAGGGATTCCTGCTCAACCGCTTCAAGCCGGGTGTAATTTTCACAGGCCTCAAGGAACGGCGGCAACAGCCCTGAATCACCAGCGGTGCAGATACCGGTGATATCCTGGGAGAGAACAAAGTTTACACATCGCTGTATCTCTTCGCGGTTGAGAAACGGTTCGTACCAGGTGTTGTGGGTTGGGGTTTGTTTTCCCCAGGGTCCTTTGGTCACGGACTTGATAATCATAACGCCGATATCCCTCGTCCGGCACTTACCCATTAATTCCAGGAAAGCGTTCTGATATCCGGGTTCTGAGGCCTGGATGAAATTATACGGAAATAGTACCGAATCGAACTCAAAGCAATCCAGGGCGTAAGACAGAGTCGCCGGGACATGGCCGGTGATGCCGATATAACGGGTGAGGCTCTTATCACGAGCCTCAAGGACAGCCTCGAGCGCGCCGCCCGGTTCGGTGATCTGATTTACCTGTTCAATCCTGTCAACCTGATGGAACTGATACAGATCAATATTATCCACCTGTAGACGATCGAGAGATTCACGCATCTCTGCTGCCGCTCCCTCCTTCGAGCGCTCAAGGGTTTTGCACCCCAGAAAAAACCGGTCGCGTTCGCGCCCCAGCCACGGCCCCAGGCACGCTTCCGCTTCTCCATAAGAAGGCGCCACGTCAATATGATTGACCCCCGCTGAGATAACGCCCTCCATGACTGCGTCCACTTCGGCTTGCGTCGCTTTTAAAAAAGCATACGCCCCGAAAATTGCTACGGTACTCATATGCCCTGTCCGTCCGAATCGCCGTTTTTCCATGCTCATTCCCCTTTTCTTAACTGCCGGGTTGTTTGTTTGCTCTGTATCGCCCTTGGAGTTTACTCGAAATAAGACAAAAAAAGCATGTCAATAATTCATATTTTAATTATCATTCTAATTCAGCCCGCACCAACTACTGGTGTTCTTCCTCAGACCATGAAGCGAAAACAGGCATTATCCGAAGGCGTCAGGGTGATTTTAGTTTTAGAAAAACCTGACAGAATATTGCAGGATTCGGCCAGCCATGATAAATAAAAAGCTTCCGTTGTTAGAATAAGAATCCCGTTTTTCAAGGAGGAACTCGGAATGAGTGATGACACCCCCAAACTAGCCGCCCTGGTAATCGCTTGCCTGGCCTCATTTACCACACCGTTTATGGGCTCTTCCATAAACCTGGCCCTGCCGACCATCAGTAAAGAATTCGATATGAACGCGATCATGCTGGGGTGGGTGGCCACTTCCTATCTCTTGGCTTCGGCCATGTTTCTTCTTCCGTTTGGACGGGCCGGCGATATTTACGGCCGAAAAAAAATCTTTTCCTACGGTATCGCCATATACACCCTCGGCTCCCTGCTCTCGGCCCTGTCCACATCAGCCACAATGCTGATTATTTCCCGGGTAATTCAAGGCCTTGGCGGGTCCATGATTTTCGGAACAAGCGTGGCCATATTAACCTCGGTCTATCCTCCCGAAGAGCGAGGCAAGGTCCTGGGTATAAACGTGGCTTTTGTATATCTCGGGCTTTCACTCGGCCCCTTCTTAGGCGGATTTTTGACCCAACAACTGGGTTGGAGGAGCATTTTTTACCTAAACCTGCCCATTGGGGTGATTATACTGGTTCTGGTCTTCTGGAAATTAAAAGGAGAGTGGGCCGAAGCCCGAGGTGAAAAATTGGATATACCCGGTTCATTGATTTACGGCGCGTCCCTGGTTCTGCTTATCCTAGGGCTCACGCGCCTTCCGTCGCTGCCCGGTGTCTGGCTGGCGCTGGCCGGGTTGGCCGGGCTGATTATTTTCTTCCGGTGGGAATCGAGAGCGGAAAGCCCGGTTTTTAACGTCCGTGTCTTCAGGACGAACCTGGTCTTCGCTTTGTCGAACGCGGCCGCCCTGATTCATTACAGCGCCACCTTTGCCGTGACCTTCCTGTTAAGCCTCTTCCTGCAATACAACAAGGGATTAAGTCCCCTGGCCGCGGGGCTCATTTTAATATCCCAACCGATTATGATGACCGCGTTTTCCCCGCTGGCCGGAAGGCTTTCAGACCGTATCGAACCTCGCATGGTCTCTTCCCTGGGCATGGCCATTACCTGTGTTTCCATCTTCCTCCTGGCGTTTATAAATCCTGGAATCCACCTGGCCTACATAATTATTGTGCTGCTTTTTGCCGGTTTAGGATACGCCCTGTTCTCATCGCCTAATACTAACGCGGTCATGAGCTCGGTTGAACCGCGATTTTTAGGCGTGGCCGCAGCCACCCTGGGCACCATGAGAACGGTGGGGATGATGTTCAGTATGGCCACGACCATGATGGTATTCTCCATTTATATGGGCCAAGTCAAAATCACCCCCGATCTTTACGGCACCTTCTTGAACAGCGCCCGAATCCTCTTTATTATATTTGGTGTCTTGTGTGTGTTTGGTATATTCTCATCCATGGCCCGGGGCAAAATCCATTCAGAATAAAGGAGATAAAAGTGAAACTGGTATTTATCCACGGCTCCGGAGGTTCCAAAGAATCCTGGAAACATCAGACAGATTATTTTAAAGATTCAGAAGCCTTGAACCTGCCCGGACACCCGGATGGGGAGGCGCTCGAAACAATAGATGAATGCGTTGAATGGCTGCATGAGTACGTTACGGATAAGGGATATACGGACCTGGTGATAGCCGGCCATTCACTCGGCGGCGGGATAGCCCTCTTATACGGTCTGAAATATCCCGAGCACGTAAAGGGTCTGATCCCGGTCGGAAGCGGGGCGCGATTACGGGTTCATCCTCAGTACCTGGAAGAGCTCGAGAAGGCCATTGCCGATCCGGAAGGCTCTCCGGTTCTCAGGGAGGATCCATCCGAACTTATTGACCCGGAGCTCGCGGAGACCATGGCCAGAAGGTCTGAAGAAAACGGGCCGGAAGTCAGGTTAAAGGACTTGCTGGCCTGCGACCGATTCGATATCATGAACCGGTTGGGTGAGATTGATGTGCCGACCCTGGCTATATGCGGCACGGAAGACATCATGACCCCGCCAAAATACTCACACTATCTGGCCGATAATATGCCGAAGGCCCGGGTGGTAATAATCCCCGGAGGTTCGCACATGGCCTACGTTGAAAAACCGGAGGAAGT
>JAZGHI010000085.1:0-4374 GCA_036480955.1 Candidatus Adiutricales bacterium | reverse complement strand
CGTTTTTTTAGATTCCGGACCAGGGCCTTGGCGTTCGATTTTTCTTTAAACGAACCTACCTGTACCGTGAAACGGCCTTCGGTATAACTAGCGGGTTTTACCAGGACAGTGGTAACTTTTCCATCTATGGTTCTTTCTTCGGCCTTACCAAGGGCCTCGACTCTAACCCAGGCCGTGCCCGGTCCAACCAGTCCGATGCGCCTGGCGGCGGTATAGCTAAGGTCGATGATTCGTCCCCGGACAAACGGTCCCCGGTCGTTAATCCTGACGGTTACCTCAACGTTGTTAGTCATGTTGGTGACCCTAACCCAGGTCTGAAGCGGCAGGATTTTGTGTGCGGCGGTCAGGCTGTACATATCATACTTTTCGGCACTGGCGGTTTTTCGGCCGTGAAAATCCCGGCCGTACCAGGATGCAATTCCTTCCTCGACGTAACTTTGGGCCGAGGCCAGAACCATGTATTCTTGACCATTGATCGTGTAGGACTTGCCTGATAATGGGTAAGCAGTCTTTGGGGCTTTGGTGGATGGGATGGCGCGGGGAAGGCTGGGCCCGCATCCGGTTAAGTATAATCCTAATAAGCCGGCGGTCAATACGGCCATGATGCGATATAACCATTTACTATTTTTTTGAATACTGGTCATACCGCAATTGAAATGATAACCATATTATTTTGAAGTTCAAGCTGATTATAGTCTTCCAACGCTGCTCCCGGTGAGTTTGGGGTCCAATAAGTCCCGCACGGCGTCGCCCAGCATATTGAAACCAAAAACGGCGATACTGATGGCAAGACCAGGAAAGACGGCCAGCCAGGGTCCTGATAACATATAAGGAAGCCCTTCCGTACTGAGCATCCTTCCCCACGAGGGGGTCGGAGGCGGAATGCCGAATCCGAGGAAGCTGATCGAAGTTTCGGCCAAAATTGCGCCCCCGATACCCATGGTACCGATGATCATGATCGGGGCCGAGATGTTCGGAAGGATGTGATAAATGATAATTCCCAATCGCGTGCAGCCCGTGGCTCGGGCCGCCAGGAGATACTCACTGCCCCTGATTCCCAGGACCGCGCTTCGGATAACACGAGACGTGCCGTCGAACGAGGCCACGGCAAAGGCGATTATAATATTGTACATACCCGGACCGATGATGGCCATTATGGTTAACAGTATTATCAATCCGGGAAAGGACATCCAGGCGTCAACGACCCGCTGGACCACAAGATCGTACAATCCTCCGATAGCGGCCGAGGAAACACCCACCAGGGTAGCCAGTAGCAGGCTCAGGGCAGTAGCGCCAATTCCTACAAAGAGCGATACCCGCGCTCCATATACTATCCGGGCGAATACATCCCGTGCGAGATCGTCAGTGCCGAAATAGTGCACCTTACTCGGTGGCAGCAAACGGGATTCCGGTTCCAGAATATCGGTGGGATCCCAGGAGGTGATAAACGGAGCAAAAACTGCGGTTAGGACCAGGATAAGAACCAGAAAACCTCCAAATGCGCCCAAAGGCTTGGTGGTAACGAGCTGAATTAAGAAGTCAACAAGCCAATGACGCCGTTTTGGAAGCTCCATCTCTTTTTCAGTAAACTGAATCAGGCTGTCTGGACTAACTTGGATAGTTTCTTCCATCGTTTCTCTGTAATTGTGTTATTTAAGGAGAAATCAAATAATTTTAACCGCATTTATACTCTGAATTGAGGCGGCATGTCAATTCGTGCGGACCGAAAAGGAGGGAATATGAGCGAATCCCAGTCTCTTTATCGAAATCGGCGGGGATTGATTTCGTACTTTTTTACTTTATAGCGAATGATCCGCTCGGTTTCCTGGAGGAGCCGTGAAGCTTGGGCCACATTGCCGTGGGAAGATTTTAAAGCGTCACAGATGAGGTCTTTTTCCACTCTGGCCACCGTTTCGTTCAAGGATGTGGAGATAGTCGTGGCCGATTCCTCTGCCGTCTGGAGTGTAGGGGGCAGGTGGTAGGAATGGATCACCCCATCATTGGAAAGAAGGACGGCCCGTTCAATACAGTTCTCCAGCTCCCTTACGTTTCCCGGCCAGTGATAACTGGTCAGCTCATCGATAGCCGGAGTTGAAAGGCGGCGTACGTCTTTCTGATGGAGTTGCGAATATTTTTCAACGAAATAATCGGCCAGAAGCAGAATGTCCGTCGGACGCTCCCGTAGAGGCGGCAAAAAAATTGGGAAGACGTTAAGACGGTAATACAGATCTTCCCGAAATTCTTTCCGGGGCATGGCTTGTTCCAGGTTCCGGTTAGTGGCGGCGATGATACGCACGTCAATTTTTCGAACTTTAATGTCCCCCAGGCGCTCTACTTCTCTTTCCTGCAAAACCCGCAGCAATTTGGTCTGAGCCTCCATGGATATGGAACCGATTTCGTCCAGGAAGATGGTCCCCGTATCGGCCAGTTCGAATCGGCCGGGTTTATCTTTGGTGGCGCCGGTGAAGGCGCCTCGAATATGGCCGAACAGCTCACTCTCCAACAATGAAGAGGGCAGGGCCGAGCAATTCACCTTAATAAACGGCCGCTTGGATCTGGGGCTGTTGTAATGGATGGCCGAAGCGACCAGTTCCTTGCCCGTCCCGGATTCCCCCCGTATCAGGACTGTGGCTGTCGATCCGGAGACCTGTTCGATAAGAGCGAATACTTCCTGCATCTTATTGGAATTACTGATGATATTATTTGTGGAATATTTATCGGTCAATGCCCGACTCAGCCGTTCATTTTCCTGGCGTAAAAGATCCTGCTCTCTCTTGAGCGCTTCCAGGTTAACAGCCGTGCGGGCGATCAGGGTGGAGATAATGGTCAGAAATCGCAAGTCCGCCTGTAACGCGGCATCACTCTTATAAATTCGATCGACAGAAATTGTCCCGATAACTTTTAGGCCCGATTTAATAGGGACGCAGAGAAAGGAAATATCCTCTTCACGGTCCTTCTTCCGTGACTGGGTCCTGTTCAGGAAGAGAGGTTCGGTGTTGATATGGGGTACGACCATGGGCTCGCCGGTCTCCACCACGTGACCGACGACCCCTTCCCCAAGTTTATACCGCCCACGGCGAACGGCGTCGGCGGACATACCATAAGCGACCTCAGTCTGGATAATATCTTTGACCGGGGACAACAGGGTCACGGTTCCCCGGCGCATGTCCATCCTGTGGGCCAGGACTTCCAGCACGTTGTAGATGGCCTGTCGAAGATCTAAAGTTGCGCCGACGGCCTTGGCCACCTCATAAAGGCTGGTCAATTCTTCCGGGCTCGCGGCCTCGGATTCCTGATTCCTGTCGATATCATCCATTTTCGGGATTAATGGCTAAACGAGTTCGATTTTGTCATCCGGACGCACCTCGCCCGGGACGAGTACCTTGAAAAATACGCCTTCAGTGGGCATGATGCATTTGCCCACCATCTTCATGATTGCGCATCCGGAATGGCATTCTTTTCCAATCTGAGTAAGTTCCATAACCACGTCATTCCCTATCTTTATACAGGCACCGACTTTCAATCCGGGTACATCCAGGCCTTTAGTGGTAATGTTTTCGGCAAAATCTCCGGGTGATAATTCCAATCCTTCGGCCCGCATTTTGTCGATGCTTTCGGTCGCCAGCAGGCTGACCTGGCGATGCCAATCACCGGCATGCGCGTCATTTTCAATGCCGTGGTCGACCTTAAGCATGGCTGATTGGACATTTTCTTTCTTAACGCCCTTGGTCCGGCTGATAGATACAGCGAGTACTTTCATGGCACACCTCTCTGTCTTTTCTATCAGATTTCCGTCATAAACTCAAACTATGAAAATCTGATTCAACTGTTTGATGGTTCGGGTTATGGACCCGATCACACATCTCCCTTGTTGACACTAAAATTGGAAGATGGTACTAATCGTTGAGAAGCTGGAGGGATGTCCGAGTGGCTTAAGGAGGCGGTCTTGAAAACCGCTGTGCGAAAGCACCGTGGGTTCGAATCCTACTCCCTCCGCCACTTTTTCATTCATGCGGAGAGATGGCCGAGCTGGCTGAAGGCGCTCGCCTGCTAAGCGAGTAAGGGGTAAAAGCTCCTTCGAGGGTTCGAATCCCTCTCTCTCCGCCAATTCAATAATATAGCCCCAGTGTTCTGCCTGGGTTTTTTTTAAGAATACCCTCAAGCATACCCCCTCTGTAATAAGTTTCATAGATATTACTAATTATCGGTGTTTGGAAGAGAAATCAGAATTATTTGCCACGCAATAGTATCTTGGCTGAGTCTGGAAATTTTTCACGCGTGTATTTGATACCTTAATATTTCCAAATTTTCCAGAAAACTTTGTACTGCCGCCTGCCAGGAGCCCTAAACAAGGCTATCAATTTGACATTACCA